>CACWXE010000066.1 GCA_902764715.1 uncultured Ruminococcus sp.
TGAGGGTTGACATATCTATCAATCAGGTGCGGACATCGTCCGCCCGCAATTCCTAATTCCTAACTCCTAATTTCTAATTATTTCATGGAGGTAAAGTATGAAAATAGTTGTATTAGCCGGGGGACTCTCCTCCGAACGCGATGTATCGATCTTATCCGGCTCCAAGGTCGCAGCCGCGCTGCGGTCCAAGGGGCATCAAGTCGTTTTGATCGACGTATATATGGGCTATGAGGGCGACGATTTTGACGCCGACAGGCTCTTTGCGGAGAACTATGATTTCGCGGGTGACGCGGTCATCGAGACCGAAGCGCCCGATATCGAGGCAGTCAAAAAAAGCCGCAAAAATCAGTCCGCGGGCTACTTCGGCGACCATGTGCTGGAACTGTGTCAGGCTGCTGACATCACCTTCTTGGGACTGCACGGCGGCGAGGGTGAGGACGGTACCGTACAGGCGGCATTACAGATGCACGGCATCAAATATACCGGCTCCGACCACCTCGGCTCCGCGATCGCGATGCACAAGGGCGTGACCAAGGGCGTGTTCCTCAACAGTAACGTCCCGACCCCGATGAGCCGCCTGTATAAGCGCGAGTTCATGGGCGAGGGCTACCTCGACAGCTGGTGCAAGTTTCCCTGCGTCGTCAAGCCCTGCTCCGCGGGTTCCTCCGTGGGCGTGCAGATCGTCGGCGACCCCGAACAGTTCGTCGCCGCGGTAGGCGCGGCGTTCCGCTATGACGATGATGTTCTGGTGGAGGAATACATCAAAGGCCGTGAGTTCTCGGTCGGTATCCTGGGCGGCAAGGCGCTGCCCGTCATCGAGATCATCCCCAGGGACGGCTGGTATGATTATGAGAACAAGTATCAGGAAGGCGCGACCGAAGAGGTCTGTCCCGCCGACCTGGATGAGAATATCGCGAAGAAGATGCAGGCGGAGGCGGAGCACGCCTTTGAGACCCTGCGCCTCAAGGTCTACGGCAGAGTCGATTTCCTGCTCGGCGACCACAACCGCCTCTATTGCTTGGAGGCAAACACCCTGCCCGGCATGACGCCGCTGTCCCTGCTCCCGCAGGAGGCCGCCGCCGCGGGCATCGAATACGCTGACCTGTGCGAGAAGATCATTGAGCTTAGTTTGAAGAAGTAAAAGCCTTCCCCTCGGGGGGAAGGTGGGCTTTTTGACTGACGCATGGCAGTCGAAAAGGTCGGATGAGGGGCAGACCTTTCATCCGAATCAATTTAACAAAGAGGGGCTGACCTTATCGGTTAACTTCATTCTCATTGAATTTGAGCGCGATAAGAAACGCTTGCCCCTCATCCGTCGCCATACGGCGACACCTTCCCCCCGAGGGGAAGGCTGGGGGAGGATCCTATGAAACCGATCACATTACAAGAAGTCGCTATGGCGTGCTGCGGTACGCTGCACGGTAATCCCGACGCCGTCATCACATCCATCGTCACCGACAGCCGCAAGGCGGGCAAGGGGTCGCTCTTTGCCGCGATCAAGGGCGCCCGCGTCGACGGTCACCGCTTTATTCCCGCGGTTGCCGAACAGGGCGCGGTATGCGTGCTGTGTGAGGAAAAGCCCGACACGGACATCGCCTATATCAAGGTCGAGTCAACGCTTGTCGCGCTCAAGGGCATCGCCGAGTATTACCGATCGCTGTTCACGATCCCGTTCATCGGCATCACCGGCTCGGTCGGCAAGACTTCTACCAAAGAATTCATCAGCGCTGTTTTAGCGCAAAAATACAACGTCCATAAGACCGGCGGCAACTTCAACAACGAGCTGGGCGTTCCGATCACCCTCTTCGGGCTCGAGGAGGAGCATGAGGTCGCCGTGATCGAGATGGGTATCTCAGGCTTCGGCGAGATGACCCGCCTGTCCAAAATGGTGAGACCCGATATCTGCGTCATCACCAATATCGGCTACTGTCATCTGGAGAATCTCGGCGACCGCGACGGCGTTCTGCGCGCCAAGACCGAGATGTTTCAATATCTGAGCGCCGACGGTACCATCATCCTGTGTCATGATGACGACAAGCTGCGTACCGTCACGGATTATCACGGCATCCGTCCGACCTTCTACGGCACCGGCAACGATGAATACCGCGCCGAGAATATCACGGAAAAAGGGCTGGACGGTATCGGGTGTACCCTGATCCACCGTTCACGCACGGATGATCCCGACGATAACGCCCGCATCGACGTGACCATCCCCACGATGGGACGGCATAATGTCCTCAACGCCCTGTGCGCGATGGCGGTGGGCACACAGCTCGGGCTCACTCCCGAAGAGATCAAGCGCGGGCTCGAAAGCTTTGAAAACGTCGGCTCGCGCAATCATATCATCAAGACCGACACCCTGACCATCATCGACGACTGCTATAACGCCAACCCTACCTCCACCAAGGCGGGACTGGATACGCTGAGTAAGCTCGGCGGCCGCAGGGTCGCGATCCTCGGCGATATGAAGGAGCTGGGCGCGGATGAGATCGCCCTGCACCGCGAGGTCGGCGCCTACGCCAAAGAGGTCGGCATCGATATGCTGGTCGCGGTGGGACCGCTGAGTGAAGCGACCGCCGAGGGCTACGGCAAGGGCGCGTATTACTACGCCACCGTGGAACGGTGCATCGACCGGCTCAAGCGGTATTTGCGTCCCGGCGACACCATCTTAGTCAAGGCGAGCCACAGTATGCGGTTCGAGCGTATCGTGGAAGCGCTTTCGTAATTTGGAATTAGTAATGAGGAATGAGGAATGAAGGGAAAGCCTTCGGCTTTTGATTCCTATAGGATGTCGCAAAAACGTGACAACTCCTTTCTTAAGAGAGCTGTCACGAATTGACTGAGGGTTGACATACCTATCAATCAGGTGCGGACAGCGTCCGCCCACAATTCCTAATTCCTAACTCCTAATTCCTCATTATTTACAGTCCGGAGGATCACCATGAAATTCATCTCTTGGAATGTCAACGGCCTGCGGGCTGTTGTGAACAAAGGATTCAAAGAAATTTTTACCGAGCTGGACGCTGACTTCTTCTGTTTGCAGGAAACGAAGCTGCAGGAGGGGCAGATCGACCTGAGTTTTGAGGGCTACGAGAGTTACTGGAACTATGCCGAGAAAAAGGGCTATTCCGGTACGGCGATCTTTACGAAGCATACGCCGCTTTCGGTCAGCTGCGGGATCGGCGTCGAGGAGCATGACCATGAGGGCAGAGTCATCACCCTCGAGTATGAGGATTTTTACCTCGTCACGGTCTACACGCCGAACAGTCAAAATGAGCTCAAACGCCTCGATTACCGTATGCGCTGGGAGGATGACTTCCTCGCCTACATCAAATCGCTCGACGAGAAAAAGCCCGTCATCTTCTGCGGCGACCTCAACGTCGCCCATCAGGAGATCGACCTCAAAAATCCCAAGACCAACCGCAAGAACGCGGGCTTCACGGATGAAGAACGCGCCAAGATGACCGTGGTGTTGTCATCGGGCTTTACCGATACATGGCGCAGCCTGAATCCCGATACGGAGGGCGTGTATTCGTGGTGGAGCTACCGCTTCAACGCCCGCAAGAACAACGCCGGATGGCGCATCGATTATTTCATCGTGTCCGACCGTTTGATGGATAAGGTGGAGGACGCGCGCATCCACACCGATATCATGGGCTCGGATCATTGCCCTGTGGAGTTGGAACTCTCCATTTGATTCGGAGTATACTAATCGTCATTGCGAACCCCGTTTACGGGGTGTGGCAATCTCAACCGAATATAATATAAGGCACAGCGGTTTCGGCGCTGTGCCTTTGTTTTATGATTGCGTTTTTGTCAGCTTGCGTTTACGATGGAGCACTGCCGTCATGTAGATGAACAGGATCTCGACCGACAGCAGGGCGAGCGTGCTCAGTGTCGCATTGGTCAAATAGCTGCGCAGCTGTGCCGTACCGATGACCGCGATCAGACCGAGTACATAGTCGATCAGCTCAAACAGCATTTCCAGTCCTGTAAAGACGTATACCGGGATTGGACTGCAGGGGCTTTTGGCGCGGAAGAACCGCAATACGATGATGATAAACGCAACATTGACCGCGACAGCTGCGATAACGGCTGATCCGCGCAGCGCTGTATAATTGCGCCAGCTCAGATAATAGCGGAACAGAACGCCCAACAGATTCAGTACAACAATGGACAGCATGATCCGCTTTGCCGCCTGTGGGGTGAATTCGTCCTTGACGGATTTGATGAACCCGTAGAACAGGATGACGGTGACCAATGTCAAAAAGACCATTCTGCTGATCAGCAGCGTCGATTCATATACCGTTCGAAACGCCCGGGCGTCGGTCAGATAATAGAATGTATTCCAGAGCGTCAGGATCAGATTGACGGAACACGCCACCGCGAACAAGGCGGTCAGGACGCGCTTGTGTACGGGGTACTCGATCACGGGATTGACCTCGGGATAGGTTTGCATATCGTCGTCGTTGAGCAGGTCGTTCAACGTGGTATCAAGAGCGCGGGCAAGCGCCTTTGCCGTTAACAGATCGGGATAGCGCGAGCCGTTCTCCCAGCGCGATACCGCCTGTCGGGTCACATATAATCTGTCCGCGAGCGTCTGTTGGGTGATGCCCATCTCCTCGCGTGCCTTACGGATGTTTTCTCCGAATTCAGCCATGATTCTGTTCTTCCTTTCTGTTTATATTCTATGTTCCTTGAATATCGCCTCTGAGGTATCTGTAGGTACCGGAGGCGTATTCTGTCTGTCAGCCCTAATACCGATGATGATCGACAGGATGAATACCACCAGCAAGGGAGCGAAGATAATGGTCAAATACCAATTTCCCGTTGCGAGCCCGATGATCAAAATGATCAGATCGATCACGGTAAGCGCGACTGTCAGCGTCGTGCGTGTAGAAGGCTTTTGCGTGCTGTATACGTCTTTGATTTGATTCGCCGAAGCTGCTGCGGGACGGTTTTTCATAAAGTCAGGTTTGTTATTTTCCATGTTGCTCATCCTTTCGGTTGCTTTGCTTGACTCCATCATACGACGGCGTTGCTCAAAAAGCAAGCACCACCCTGCAAAGCGATGTTGACAGAGCGGTGCGTTCAGGTTTTAAGCCGTTTTTGCGCTTACACGGGAAAAGTTTATTTGATGCCGTAGAGCCGTTTGGCGTTCTCGGTGGTGATGTCGATCAGCTCCTGCGCGTCCATGCCGCGGATCTCGGCGATCCTCGCGGCGGTGTAGGCGATGTTGCGGCTGTCGTTGCGCTTGCCGCGATAGGGCACGGGGGAGAGATAGGGCGCGTCGGTCTCGAGCAGGAGTCGGTCGAGCGGTACCGCCGCCGCGACTTCGACAGGGACGCGGGCATTCTTGAAGGTGACCGTGCCGCCAAGGGAGATGCTCATGCCGAGCTTTAATACCTCTTTGAGCATTTCGACACTGCCCGAGTAGCAGTGCAGGAGCCCTTTCGGCTGATATTTTCGCACCAATGCCATCACATCGCCGTGGGCTTCACGGTCATGGATGACGACGGGTACATCCAGCTCGCGCGCAAGTAGTAGCTGTTCTTCAAAGACACGGTGCTGCGCGTCCTTCGGGATGTCCCAGTGATAGTCCAGCCCGATCTCGCCGAGCGCGACCACCCGCGGGTGCTTTAATAACTCTTTTAAACGCTCGAGATAATCGGCCGGCAGTCCCTCGAGGTTTTCGGGATGGATACCGGCGCAGGCGTATACATGCGGATAGGTCTCGGCATATGAGATCGCTGTTTCGGCGGTCTCGAGATCGACCGCGGCGTTGACAACGTAGGAAACGCCGTTCTGAGGAAGCGAGGACAGGAGCGCGCTCCTGTCGTCGTCAAACCATTTGTCGTCATAGTGCGCGTGCGCGTCAAAGATGTTGTGTAGCATGATTAAACCCTTTCTGTGTACTGTAGGGGAGGGGCTTGCTCCTCCCGTATCGCGCAAGCGATATTTGCGAAGCAAAGGTTGCAGATGCTTCGCCTTATTAACACATCATTTGGAAATGTTCGGGAGGAGCAAGCCCCTCCCCTACAATGACAAGCCAAAGCTTCTGTTGTTGATATGAAACAGGCTCCCATATCATCGGGAGCCTGTAATTGTTTTGCTTACACCAAACTTCCTCCGGGGAGGATGCTGTCGTCGATGGTGACGACCTTGAGTCCGTCGCCGCTCTCGGCGGAGAGGATCATGCCGCAGCTCTCGATGCCCATCATCTTGCGGGGCGCGAGGTTCGCGACATAGGCGATATTCTTGCCCACGAGCTCCTCGGGATCGTAATACTCCGCGATACCGGAGAGGATGATTCGCTCACCCTCACCGTCGTCGAGGGTGAATTTGAGGAGCTTCTTCGACTTCTTCACCTTCTCGCAGGCGAGCACCTTCGCGACGCGCATTTCGACCTAACGCGATCTCGGGCTTGTGCGCGGGCATATCAAAAGCAGGCTCTTCCTTCGGCTCGTTGTTCTTGATGATCGCGTTGAGCTCCTCGATCTCCTTGTCCACGTCGATGCGCGGGAAGATCGCCTCACCGCGGTTGACCTTGACGTCGAGCGGCAGTACGCCGAACTTGTCCGCGTCCTCATATTTCGCGTACTCTGTCGCGCCGATCTGCTCAAACACCTTGGGCATGGTGGTCGGCATGAAGGCGGACAGCAGGGTGGCGGCGATACGGATGCTCTCAAGCAGGTTATAGAGCACGGTGGCTAAGCGCGCGCGCTTGCTCTCGTCTTTGCCGAGGATCCACGGGGTGGTCTCGTCGATATATTTGTTCGCGCGGGATACGAGCTTGAAAATCTCCTCGAGCGCGTTGTTGAGCTGGGTGTTCTCGATGTAGTCGTCGACCTTCGCCTTGAGCGCGGTGGCGACAGCCTTCAGATCGTCATCAAAGTCGCCGTCCTCACGCTCGGTCGGCAGGGTGCCGCCGAAGTACTTGTCGATCATCGCGACGGTACGGCTGACCAGATTGCCCAGACCGTTGGCGAGGTCGGTGTTGATGCGGTTGATCATGATCTCGTTAGAGAACGAGCTGTCAGCGCCCAGCGCCATCTCGCGCAGGATATGGTAGCGGATCGCGTCTACGCCGTAGCGCTCACCGAGGATGAACGGATCGACGACGTTGCCCAAGGATTTGGACATCTTCTGACCGTTGAAGGTGATCCAGCCGTGTACGGCGAGGTGCTGCGGCAGCGGCTGTTCCAGCGCCATCAGCATGGCGGGCCAGATGATCGCGTGGAAGCGCATGATGTCCTTGGCGACCATGTGGACGTCGGCAGGCCAGTACTTTTTGTAGTCGTCATACGCGCCGTTCTCATAGCCGAGGGCGGTGATATAGTTGGAGAGCGCGTCGATCCAGACATAGACGACGTGCTTGGGATCGAAGGTGACGGGGATGCCCCAGGTGAACGAGGTGCGCGATACGCACAGATCCTCGAGTCCATAGGTCTTGTTGCCGTTCTCGTCGACAGAGGGCTGCAGGAAGTTGTTGACAAGCTCGGTCGCACGTGTGCGCGGACGCAGGTAGTCGGTCTCGGTCAGCAGCTTTTCGATGCGCTCCGCGAACGGCGCCATCTTGAAGAAGTAGGCTTCTTCCTTTGCCTCGATGACTTCGCGTCCGCAGTCGGGGCACTTGCCGTCGACCAGCTGAGATTCCGTCCAGAAGCTCTCGCACGGGGTGCAGTACTTGCCCGCGTACTCGCCCTTATAGATATAGCCGCGGTCGTACAGCTCCTTGAAGATTTTCTGTACACTCTCGACATGGTAATCGTCGGTGGTGCGGATGTAGCGGTCGTAGTTGATGTTCATGTACTCCCACAGCTTCTTGAAGATCGCGACGATGTTGTCGACATACTGCTTGGGGGTAATGCCCTGTTCCTTTGCCTTTTCCTCTATCTTCTGACCGTGCTCGTCGGTACCGGTCAGGAACATCACGTCGTAGCCCTGCATTCGCTTGTATCTGGCGATACTGTCACACGCGACGGTGGTATAGGTATGCCCGATATGGGGGTTGCCCGAGGGGTAGTAGATCGGGGTCGTGATGTAAAATGTCTTTTTGTCACATTCCTTGCACATGGGTGGTCACTCCTAAATCTTTTTGTTTTGCGGGGATACGGGTGGATTGTCGGTGGTTTTCTCCCGCAAAATGTCCATACATAGTAAGTATATACCATAATAAGGAAAAATGCAATCCCACATTTTAGTGAGGAGTGAGGAGTAAAAAAGCAGGAGCTGTCATCGGACAACTCCCGCTATGATGCTTGATCATTCAAAGCTCCGGATATACTTCGGCAGATTGTGTTTGAGAACGAACTTGGAGTCTTCATTGACGAACGAGTAATCCGCTATGAACGCCTCATATTCGCTCTTGGTCATGCTGTCTCCGTCGACCTGATATTCATCTCCGTTGATATCGGGGCAAAAAACGGTGTGATCTTCCGTGACGCTGTCGCCGTCAAAGTAGTAGATCGTACCGCTGTACGCGCCCATATGCATCCTGCCTGAGACAAAATAGCCGCTCCTTTTGGAATAATCGATCCCGTCGCTCGCGTCGGTTTTAAAGGATTTCACAATGCCATCAGAAATATAACAGATGTATGTCGGCATAGCGGAGCCGGTCGTGTATAGCACCAGCTCAGGCGTATCGTCGTTGTTGATGTAGATCAGTATGCCGGAGGAATAGTTGATGGAGGTGCCGTTCAGAAAGTCGATGTAGATATCCCTCCAGTCGGCGGGCGGTTCAGTCGGTTTTTCTGTCGCCTTGGGCTTGGAGGTCGCTTTAGGTGTTTCTGTCGGCTGCTCAGTGGGCTTTTCGGTTGGCTTTTGGGTTTCGGCGGGGCGCATCGGCGCTGCCGCCTTCGGAGCGGCGGTCTCGACAGGAACGCTCGATGATGATTCGCTGCCGAGAGAGGTATCGTCCAGACGGATATAATAGCCGTCGACAGCGACGAATTTGTTTGCCTCCTCGACGCGGTCGTACCCGATCTCTTTGGAGAAGATGGTGTGATTGCGGTATTTGGTGTCGATCTTGATAACGCGGGTCTTGTCATTGTAGCCGTAGCTCTGGTCATATGTCCTGTCGTTCACCGCATAGGTGCAGGAGGAGATACGCGCGCGGCTGTCGTATTTGAATTTGATGTTGTCATCGGAAGGATCGACCAGCGCGGCGTCGATCTGATAGACCTGCGCGGGCGGCAAAAAATTCTCCTTTGCCTCGTCCAGCTCTTTCGCACTGACCTTGGTGCGGCTGACATAGATGATCACGCCCGTGAGGATCGCGATCACCAGTCCCAGCGCGACGGCAGAGATGATCAGCGCCTTTTTCTGTCCGCTCATTGGCGGCTTTTGGCTGCCCGGATAAAGGTTGGGATCATTGATCCGCGGATCGTTGACCCGCGGGTCGTTGTAACCGGGGACATTGTACTGCGGAGGGGCGTATGCCGGGACTTCGTTGATATAGCGGCGATCGTCGTGATAACGGTCGTCATAGGGACGGTCGGGGCTGCCGTTGTTCACATAGTCATTTTGAGGGGGATTGTTTTCGCGGGCATTGAAGTTGTTGAAATCATCACGGATGTCGTCATCCGCCAGCTGTGTTTGTTCGATATCAAAGGGCTTACCGCACATCTCACAGAATTTGGCGTTGTCGGGCATCTCGTGACCGCAGTTCGTACATTTCATGATCTTACCTCTTTGTTTAGTGATCAGTGGTCAGTGGTCGGGGTTTAATAATCGTTATTGGGGGGGCAACCCTCCGTCACGTCGTGACCTCTTTCTGTATCTCTGTTAGCATTGTAACATAGTGCATGGATTTTTTCCACTCTTTTCAGCAATTGATTTTATGCTTTTGACATATTTCTATTCCCGTCGGGGATTACAGAATCGCAACTTAAATTGACAATAATTGGGTTTGCTGATATAATCGGGATGTAAAATGCCAATGGTGTATCCGCGAACCGGATCGGTTCCGGCATCGAGGCTATGAGGAGGTTTTCAATGAAAAAAACGCGGTTAACGTTCAACCTGTATTCTATCAGCGAAGCCCGCAACGTGATCTTCGGTCTGGCGACGCTGTGGATCGGTTTGTTCCACTCCGATTATCTGTCGCTGGAGCGGTATACGGATAATCAATTCCTGATCGATCTTGTCAAGAATTTCCGCGGCTCGGGTAATATCGGCGTCGATATGTTCCTGTTTTTGTCGGGCGTGGGGTTGTTCTTCTCGTTCTCGAAGGACAGCCGTGTGGGCAGCTTCTGGAAGAAACGCCTGATGCGTGTACTGCCCTCGGCGTTTTTGATCGCGGTGGTCTATTTCTCGCTGCGTTATGTTCACGGCAGAGAGAGCGGCTTGCTGGCGTATTTCAGCCGCATTTCGTTCACTTATTTCTTCATCAAGGGTGAACGCGTATTCTGGTTCATCTCGCTGATACTGGCGCTGTATATCGTGTTCCCGATCTTCTATAAGATCATCGAAAAATTCCGCCTGTGGGGTATGCTCGGAACGATCGCGGTGATCGTCGGGCTCACCTTCCTGTGCAGAGCGGTCGCGCCCGGCTTCTATACGATGTGGGAGATCGCGCTGTGCCGCGTGCCCTCGTTCGTCATCGGCATCTGGGCGGGCAAGTTCATCAAGGAGAAGAAAGAGATCAACATCAACTGGCTGTGGGCGTTCTTCGCGCTGTTCGTCATCTTCATGACGCTGGTACTCAACTATACGCCGATCATCAAGTCGTTTGTGCCCGGCTACACCAAGGAGCAGGAGCCGATGTACATCTTCTTCTATCGCTACTGCGGTTCGATCGCGGCGATGGCGCTGGTGGTGCTGCTCAGCTGGATCTGTACCTCGATCCGTCACGCCGGCAGAGGCAACGTGCTGCGCAACTTCTTTGAGTTCGTCGGCA
Organism: uncultured Ruminococcus sp.; assembly: GCA_902764715.1. Classification (GTDB taxonomy): domain Bacteria; phylum Bacillota; class Clostridia; order Oscillospirales; family Acutalibacteraceae; genus Ruminococcoides. Next base: position 10,901 of record CACWXE010000066.1, read on the forward strand.
TGTATTCGATGGAATACTACATGATCTATCTGAACCTCAACCACTATCTGGAGCGCATCTACAAGATCCCCGCGGAGCATCCGGAGCGTCAGATCATGCTGTATTTCGGCAGCTTTATCGCCTCGCTGGTACTGTGCGCGCTGACCAGAAAGTTCTGTGATTTCTTCATGGATTATATGCAGAGAAAGCCGAAGAATTATGAGGAACTCAGAGCGCAAAGAAAAGCGAAGAAGAATTAGGAATTAGAAATTAGGAATGAGGAATGAACGGCGGGCTTTGCCCGCACCCATTTGTATTTCTTATCGCAACGAATCGGCGATTTGCCGATGACGTAGAAATTAACCGAATAAAAGCAATAACGCTTGCGGCTTAAAAGAGTCGCAAGCGTTATTATTTTCTGTCATTATATCAATTAAAAACACGAAGTGTTTCCCGAAATTCCTAATTCCTAATTCCTAATTCCTAATTCTATTAGTTTCTCATTTTATCAACGTCCACCTGCTGCTGGAACTTCATGATCTCCTCATAGATGCGTTCGCAGTTGCTGTGGTCGTCGTAGTGGTAGAAGTCGTCGACGCGGGCGATGTACTCGGGCTTCATCTGACAGCCGTTTTCCATGTATTCGCACAGGGTGTCGACCAGCTGTGCCGAGGTGGTGCAGATCTCGCCGAAGCCCATGGTGTCGTAGAAGAATCCGCCGTCGTCGTAATGCGCGGGCAGCTCGTCGGGATGGAAGTAGACCAGCGGCTTTTTCATATACGCGAAGTCGAACTGTACGCCGGAGTAGTCGGTGACCATCAGGCTGGATTCGGTGAGGATCTTCTCATAGCTCATGTCGCCGACGGAGGAGATGACGTCCACATACGGGTCGGGCGTGTAGTCGTCCACCTGTGCACTGAGGATCGGGTGCAGCAGATACTTGATCTTGTATCCGGTGCGCTTGGCGGTCTCGATAAGCTTTTGGTTATTGATCAGGTCGTTGTAGATGCGGTAGTAGACCGTGTTCTTGAAGTCGGGATTATACGAGCGCTGTTCACCCTCGCTGGTGGTGACGGGCATCGCGTTGTACATACGCCATGTCGGGGTGATAAGGATCTGCTTTTGGTCGTTGTTGATCAGTCCGTCGTACCTGCCGATACCGGTCATCTTGATGATACCGGTGTCCTTGTAGCCATAGGCGTGGTTGTTCAGGTTCTTTTCCTCATACTTCGAGGCGATGAAATACATGCGGGTGTTATCGATGATGCGCTGCTGCGCCATCGCGCACTTCTGTACCGACAGACCGTGCTGCAGGCACATGGTCGGGAAGTTGCACAGATCGCGGATAAAGCGGCTCTTGTCCAGACTGTAGCCGTTGAAGGGGAAGGTCTGGGAGTTGGTGATCAGCGCGATGTCCGCGTTGAGGAACGCCATCTTGTGCTTGATGGAGCCCGTCTTGACGGGATGCAGACCGTCCTGCTTCATCTGACGGTAGTCGGAGGTGTTCTTGTCGATGATATAGTAGCGGGTGATGCCGTCCTTCTTGTCCTTGCAGAAGCGGTACATATACTCGCTGCTGTCGCCGCCCTTGTAGAGCTTGTCGTACATCAGCCAGATGCGCTTGTTCTTGTAGAACGGACGGGTCAGCCAGTACTCTATGCGGGTGATGAAGGTGCGTTTGCTCTCCATGAATACGCGCGGCAGATATTTCAGCTCGCGCTTGAGGGTCTTGCCCGCGGAGGCGTGCTCGATGACCAGCTCACGGTTATTGTTGATGGTCGCCATGTATTTGTTGAAGCGCCAGTAACCACCCACGGGAGACGCGGCGAATTTTGCCCAGTGGTGCAGATAGGAGAACTGCAGCGGCACGCGGGTGTTCTTGTACTTCGCGAAGAAACAGAGCTTTTGTGTAGGGCGGTCGTTATCAAAGCCGAGCTCCAGATGGAAGGTGAATTTTTTATAGGCGCTGATGCCGAAATACTTGGTCAGCGAGTAGCGATCGTTATCCTCCAGATCGATCCGCTCGCCGTTCCATTCGGCATATAGTTCGATGTTTTTGAGGTTGAATACCTGACGGAAGGAGCCGTCGAGCAGCAGCTTGCCGTCGGTGTAGTCCAGAACATGCAGACCGACTCTCTGTCCCTGCATACGCGCGATGACGACGTCGCTGCAGTCGAGGGTGACGTCCTCGTTGCCCTCGCTCAGATGCTGCGGCATTTTGTAGAGGTCGGTATCGTATTTGAGCATATAGAACATCTCGGCGGCTTCTTCGCTGTAGCCGAGCGCCTTGTACTTGCCCGCGTTGAGGATGATGGTGTCGTCGAGCAGGTCGAGTACCTTTTTGCACGCTTTCAGGAACAGATCCAGCTCTTCTTCGCTCATGTTGCGCTTGTTGCGGTTGTTCATATTGGCGAGGAATCGCGCGGAAACCGCGTACATCAGGTAGAACTGGATGAAGTAGGGGAAGGTACCGTCGCTGCTTTTGAAGCGCTCGGCAAGCGGCAGCATAAAGCTCTCGATGCTGTTGCGGTACCAGTCGATATCGTTGGAGGGGACGAAGTACGCCGAGTCGTCGCTCAGCGGCATGAAGGTGTTGAAGTTCGCCTCTTCCATCGCGAAATACGTGGGATGATCCTGTTGCAGGCGGAGCATCACATCGTGGAAGAATTCATATTTCAGCGAGGCGTCGGCGGGGTACTGTTTGAGCACCGCGCTCTCGATGATATTGCCGTCGATCTCCATTTGCAGGAGGTTGGGGTAGCTGCGGATGTCCGCCTCCTTGTTGAGCATGGGCGGCGGAACATTGGTGCGGCTGATGTATTTGTAGCGCGAGTAGACGGGATTGATGCAAAAACGGTTCGGCGCCGCAAAGCACCACGGCTTGTTCGCGCCTACCGCCTTGAGGGCGTTCATAAAGTAATGACTGCCGAACACATCGCCCGGACGCGCCACGATCGCGTAATCGGCGCTGAGGTTCTCCAGCGCGATATTGTATGCCGCTGCTTCACCGCCCGCGCCGGGCTTTTGGATCACGCGCGCGTTCGGATAAGCGCCGAGCTTTTCGGCGGCGTTCTGCGCGTCGGAAACATCCACGACCAGCAGATCGATCTCGCCGGTATTGACGCTTTTCTGATTCCTGACGGAATCGGCTGTTTTCAGGATCAGGTCTGAGCTCTCGATATATGGAATGATAACGGAGACTGACATTTTCTTACCCCTTTCACAGGAACATTCATACGCTCCTTTTCAACTATACATCATACCATATACAAGCCCTTTTTGTCAATAAAAGCGCACGTTTTTGAGTTAGGAGTTAGGAAGCGGCTAATCGGAATCAGGAGAGCCTTCCCCTCGGGGGGAAGGTGTCGACCAACGGGAGACGGATGAGGGGACAACCTTTCCTATAGATGCAGGATTCAGTGGGGCTGAATGATTACCGAGAATCGTGAAAAAGCCTTACTCTCTTTGTTAAGATGATCTTTCGGCTGACTCAGCCCCTCATCCGACTCGGCTTGCGCCGAGCCACCTTCCCCCCGAGGGGAAGGCTTTTTATTTTCAACGAAACGTTTCAGTAACACAGAAAAAGGCGCACGCGCCCCCCGAGGGGAAGGCTTTGATCATTCCTCGTGATTATACCTATAATTATGCGCGTAAGGTTACGATTATTTGACTTGATAAATGACGGGAATTTCGCTATAATAGTATACGGATTTTGTCAAGGATGACGGAAAATGCAGAAAGATGAAAAAATATGCAAATAACCCTTGACAAATATGCAGAATGATGTATAATAAGTGCATAAACTTCAAATACTAACGCATATTCATTCGGAGGTATCACCATGCAAGCTATCAACAAGGAAAACATCAAGAAAGTCGTTCTCGCTTATTCGGGCGGTCTGGACACATCCATCATCATCCCGTGGCTCAAAGAGAACTACAATAACTGCGAGGTCATCGCGGTATCCGGCAACGTCGGTCAGAACGACGAGCTCGAGGGTCTG
>CACWXE010000067.1 GCA_902764715.1 uncultured Ruminococcus sp.
AACGACTTCTTCCGCGCGCTCAATGAGTTCTACAAGGCGAACAGCTGCATGTATGAGGTCGACTTCACATGGGAGGGCTTCAACTGGATCCATCACGATGACTATCAGCAGAGCGTTATCGCGTTCCGCCGTATCGATAAGGAAGGCAACAACATCATCGTTGTCTGCAACTTCCAGCCCATGTATCGTGAGAACTACGGCATCGGCGTTCCGGACTACGGCGTATACGCGGAGGTCTTTAACTCCGACGACGAGCAGTACGGCGGTACCGGCAAGACGAACGGCACCGATATCCATACCGTCGACGAAGAGATGCACGGCTTCGATCAGGCGATCTACCTCAACCTGCCTCCGATGAGCGCACTGTATCTCAAGTGTGTCAAGAAGGAAAAGAGCCCCAAGGAGATCAAAGAGGAAGCAAAGATCGCAAGACGCAAGGAAGCCGCCAAAAAGGCAGCCGCTACCCGCGCCGCGAAGAAAGCAGCCGCCGCGAAGAAGGTCGATGACGTCAAGAAGGACGTAGAAAAGAAGAAAGCGGCTACAAAGAAGAAGATAAAAGAAACGGCTGAGAAGATTGACGACAAGCTCGACGATATCGATGACAAGATCGAGGATAAGATCGAAGACGCAAAGAAGTCAGCCGCTAAGAAAACCACAAAGAAAAAAGCAGATAAATAATCTCTGATCATCCATCTGCGTAACAGTACTTTCACCGGGTCCCGCGCTTGAACGGGGCTCGGAAACGAAGGCAATCCCGCATGATATACGGTGTATTGACTGAATATTTGGAGGAAACACATGATACCTAAAAAAGAAGTAGTGGCTATGCTGCTTGCAGGCGGTCAAGGCTCTCGCCTCGGCGTTCTGACCAAGAAGATCGCGAAGCCCGCTGTTCCTTTCGGAGGTAAATACAGAATCATCGACTTCCCCCTGTCGAACTGTATCAACTCCGGCATCGAGGCGGTAGGCGTTTTGACCCAGTATCAGCCGCTCGAACTCAACGAATATGTCGGTAACGGTCAGCCGTGGGATCTGGACGGCATCCACTCCGGCGTCACCTGCCTGCAGCCCTATGAGTCCAAGGAAGGCTCCGACTGGTATTCCGGTACCGCTAACGCGATCTATCAGAACATCGGTTTTGTAGACCGCTATGATCCCGATTATATCGTAGTCCTCTCCGGCGACCACATTTATAAGATGGATTACGCCGCCATGGTAGATTACCATAAGGAAAACAATGCCGCCTGCACCATCGCCGCGATGGACGTTCCGATGGATGAGGCGTCCCGTTTCGGTATCCTCAACACCAACGAGGACAACACGATCTATGAATTTGAAGAAAAACCCGAGTATCCGAAGAGCACCAACGCCTCCATGGGCATTTATGTATTCACATGGAAGACCGTCAGAAGCTATCTGATCAAGGACGCGCAGAACCCCGATTCACACAACGACTTCGGTAAGGACGTTCTGCCGCTGATGCTCGATTCCGGCGAAAAGATGATCGCCTATCCGTTTGAAGGCTATTGGAAAGACGTCGGCACCATCGACAGCCTTTGGGAAGCGAACATGGATCTGCTCGATCCCAAGGTGCAGCTCGACTTAAAGAACATCTACTCCCGCAATCCGATGATGCCGCCGCACCATATCGGCGATACCGGCGAGATCCAGAACTCCATGGTATCCGACGGCTGCAACATCGACGGCAAGCTGGAATTCTCCATCATCTTCCCCGGCGTTATCATCGGCAAGGACGCGGTGATCAACTCCTCGATCCTCTTCCCCGGCGTCGTTATCGAGGAAGGCGCTCACGTGGAATTCTCCATTATAGCGGAGAATACCACCATCGGGAAGAACGCCAAGGTCGGCGCCGCTCCCACTGAGATGGAGAACCGCGACGACTGGGGCATCACCGTCGTCGGAAACGGTCTCAAGATCGGCGAGGGCGTGACGGTTCCCTGCAAAGCAATGATCGATAAGGATATGGAGGTGTAAGCATGGCAAGCAACAGAATTTTAGGTCTGATTTTTGCGAATACAAATGAAAAGAACTTGCCCGAGCTGACCGCTTACCGTACCACCGGCTCCGTTCCTTTCGGCGGAAAGTATCGTCTGATCGACTTCCCGCTCTCCAATATGAGCAACTCCGGTATCAACAATATCGGTATCGTCGCGAAATCCAACTTTATGTCCCTGATGGATCATGTCGGCTCCGGCTCCGCGTGGGATCTCGCCCGCCGCAGAAGCGGTCTGAGCATCCTGCCGCCTTACGGCGAGCACAGCTTCGCGACCTTGGTTGAAACACTCTTCAATCTGCACGGCTACATCGAACACGGCGATGAGGATTACATCCTGATCTCCCCCTCCGACTGCGTACATAACATGGATTACGGCAAGGTTCTGGAATTTGCCGAGAAGAACCATTCCGATATCACCTTTGTCTACACCAAGCGTGTCGTCAAGGAGATCACCGACGATTTCCGCTGCATCCTCGATGTGGATGCCGACGGCAAGGTCACAAAGATCATGGCGTCTCCGGTCGATGACTGCGTATGCAACCTCGATATCGGTATCATACTGATGAAGAAAACCGTTCTCATGGCGTTGATCCGTCAGGCAATGAGCGAATCCAAATACAGCTTTGTGCGCGATGTTCTGCAGAATTCTCTCGACCGTCACAGAGTATACGCGTATGAGCTCAAGGGCTACTGTGAGATCATCGGCTCCGTCAAGGAATACTATGACGCGAACATGAAGATCATGGATCGCGATACCCGCTATAAGCTCTTTGATTACAAGCACCCCATCTACACCAAGGTGCGTGACGACGCTCCCTCACGCTACGGTCTGAACTGCAATGTGAAGGATTCTCTGATCGCGCAGGGCTGTGTCATCAACGGTATCGTCGAGAACTCCATCATCTCGAAGGGCGTTTACATCGGTCACGACGCGGTCATCAAGAACTGTATCATCATGCAGGACTGCATCATCGGCGACAAAGCGCAGCTGATCAACCTTGTCATCGACAAGGACGTCAACGTCAGCCGCGGCTCTAAGCTGCAGGGCACCCGCAACTATCCGATGTATATCGCAAAGCGTTCCATCGTATAAAACAAAAGCCTTCCCCTTGAGGGGAAGGTGCTGAACGAAGTGAAGCGGATGAGGTGGAAGCGTTTCCGTCTTATTCCGTAAAAAAGGTATAAATTCAGGGTTCCGCCTCATCCGACCTTTTCAACTCATGATGAGTTGAAAAACCCACCTTCCCCTCAAGGAGAAGGCTATGGAACACTTATTTATCTATACTTACAGGAGGTAACTATATGAAAATCCTTTATTGCGCGAGCGAAGCGAATCCGTTTGCGGGCAGCGGCGGTCTCGCCGACGTAGCAGGTTCTCTGCCCCATACCGTGTGCCGCAAGGGTCATGACTGCCGTATCGTTATGCCGCTGTACGGCACCATCCCCTATGAGCTCAAGTGCCAGATGAACTTCATCACCAACTTTACCGTTCCGGTCGCGTGGAGACATCAGTACTGCGGTCTGTTCTGGGCACGCTGGAACGACTGCACCTACTACTTCATCGACAACGAATACTACTTCAAGAGAGATAAGCTGTATGGCTTCTATGATGACGCCGAAAGATACGCGTTCTTCTCCCGCGCCATTCTCGAGATGCTCCCCTATATCGACTTCCATCCCGATCTTATCCACACCAACGACTGGCAGACAGCGCTGGTACCCGTGTACTACTATCTCTTCTACAGTAAGAACCCGTGGTACTACAACATCAAGTCCCTCTTTACCATCCACAACATCCAGTATCAGGGCAAGTACGGCTGGGAGGTCAACACCGAGTGCGTCGGTATCCCGCCCACAGAGACCAAGATCCTGGAGATGGACGGCAAGCTGAATATGATGAAGGGCGCGATCTTCTGCTCCACCCGCGTCAACACCGTCTCCCCCACTTACGCGATGGAGATCAAAGACCCGTGGTACAGCTACGGTCTGCATCACGCGCTGAACGCGAATCACTACAAGCTCTGCGGTATCCTCAACGGTATCGATAACGCAAGCTATGATCCCGCGACCGACTATCAGCTCTACTGCAACTACACCAAGGAAGATATGAGCGGTAAGGGCGAGTGTAAGCGCAGATTGCAGGAGCGTCTGGGACTCGAGCAAAACTGGTCGATCCCGATGGTCGCCATGGTCACCCGTATGGTCGCCCACAAGGGTCTTGACCTCGTTCGCGGCGGTCTGCCGGATCTCTTGAATAACAATAACATGCAGTTCGTTATCCTCGGCTCCGGTGATGAAGAATACGAGAACTTCTTCCGTGATATGCAGTGGTTCTATCCCGGCAGAGTTGTTACCTGCCACGGATTTGTCCCCGAGCTGGCGCGCAAGATCTACTCCGGCGCGGATATCTTCCTCATGCCTTCCGCTCAGGAGCCCTGCGGCCTTGCCCAGATGATCGCACTGCGCTACGGTACCATTCCGGTCGTCCGCGAGGTCGGCGGTCTGAAGGACAGCGTATTCGACAGCGCCGATAACTACGGCAACGGCTTCACCTTCCGCAACTATGATATCGCCGATATGTGCAACGCGGTCAAGCGCGCGCTGTCCGGTATCTATGACAACGAAGGCTGGCATCAGCTGATGTGGCGCGCGATGATGAGCGACAACAGCTGGGAACGCTCCGCTCAGGACTACATCAACGTATACGAAGACACCATGAACTGGCTGTGACGCGTGCGTCTTAGTTCCGCCTTTTCAGACGCATTATATAGCAATGCTGTTATCAACGGCGTGTCAATCGTTTGCGTTAACTGAATAATCAACGATACAAAAACGCCGCTTCGGAATCAAACCGAAGCGGCGTTCTTTTGTAGAATTTTAGTTCAATCATTTATGATCGGGGAGTATCTGTTTTCAATCACATTCTCCTGCTTCGCGGTTAGCAGCGTTTGGAGGAAGTGTATCGGGAGGAGCAAGCCCCTCCCCTACATTAAACATTTCATTTGCTTTGTAGGATAATGAGTTATTCCGGAAACGTTGCAAAGGATTTGTAGGGGACGGCGCCCTCGACGTCCCTACCCTTTCCGATCGAAATCACCCAAACGCAAAGTAAATCAATCCTTCCGTAACGCTGCGAGCATTAGACACGCGTGTCTAAATACTCCTTCACATCAAACAGCGACGGCAATACGACCTCCGCCAGTCCCTTGATCTCGTCATCCGGCTGTAAAATATCCGGCACCATGATCGGGTGCATCCCCGCGGCATGGGCGGCACGGATGCCGTTATAGCTGTCCTCGATCACATAGCAATCCATCGGATCAGCCCCCAGCCGCTCGGCGGCAGTGAGGAAGATCTCGGGATGGGGCTTACTGTGGCTGACCATATCGCCGCAGACCAACGTATCGAAATACGGGATCAGATCGACCTTGCCCAGTGATTTGCGCACGCTCACCTCACGCGTCGAGGACGCGAGCGCGGTATGGATCCCGTTCTCCTTCAACCAATCGAACAGCTCAAACACTCCGGGCTTGAGCTCATAATCGGTCTTGTTCAGCTCCTTCTGCACATCCTCGCGATAAGCGTAATAGTCGAACTCATGTCCCACATATGCAAAGAATATCTCTCTCGTTTTGACGCGGGTCACGCCGATGCTGTCCATGCACGCCTTGTGCACCGCCTCCACATCGGTCAGACCGTACTTGGGCGCGAGTTTCTTATACGCTTCGACATACACGCGTTCGGAGTCGAAAATCACGCCGTCCATATCAAAAATCACATACATTCCTACCACTTCCAAATCTAAAGTAGTTACATTATAACCGAAAAGTCAAAATAATTCAACAAATCTATTGACATATTCTGTGATGAGGTGTATTATTGATAACAACATATGAATGCTTGTTCATATGTTCAAGCTTTACAATGAAGTAATCGATCAATCAAGCCTCCCTTTCCTAAGGTACCCCCGTTGGGGGAATGTCCAAAGGACAAGGGGGGAGCCGTTTCCGGCGAGGAAGGTGGCGCTGACACGCGTGTCAAGCGCCGGAGGGTTGCCTTAAGCCCTTAATAACTTATAAATAATGGAGGCTCCTATGGCACACGAAGATCATCAGGATATCGTCAGAGAGATCAAAGAGAATATGCCCGACGCCGATACGCTGTTTGAGTTGGCGGACTTTTTCAAGGTGTTCGGCGACTCCACCCGCATCCGCATCATGTGCGCCTTGTTTGAAAAAGAGCTGAGCGTATGCTGTATCGCGGACATCGTCGGCATGGAGCAAAGCACCGTTTCGCACCAGCTCCGCGTCCTGCGACAGGAAAATCTGGTCAAGGTGCGGCGCGAGGGAAAGCAAAGCTACTATTCCCTCGAGGATGAGCACATCCAAAAGATCTTTGAGATGGGTCTTGAGCATATATTGGAATGATAAAAGCCTTCCCCTTGAGGGGAAGGTGCTGAGCCACGCGAAGCGGATGAGGTGGAAACATATGATTCTCATCCCGTTAATAAACTAATCGGAAAGGTTTACACCTCATCCGACCAATTTGCCTGATTGGCAAATTGCCCACCTTCCCCTCAAGGGGAAGGGCTAAAAACGGCGGACTCTGTCCACTCTCGATTATACGGGAGGGTCAAGACCCTCCCCTACATAAGGTGACTGAATATGAAACACGAATTTGTACTGGAAGGGCTGCACTGCGCGAACTGTGCGGCGAAAATCGAAGCAAAGCTCGAAAAGCGATACGGCGATGTGCGATTCTCCTTTGCCACCTTGGAGCTGGAGATCCACACCGATGAAGCCGATATCCGCGACGAGGTACAGCAGATCGTCGACGCGATTGAGGACGGTGTGACGGTCGTACCGAAAGCGGAGAACACTCATACAGAGTATCAAGAAAAAAACAGTCACGACTGTCACGACCGTCATGACTGTCACGACGGATGCTGTGATCACGATCACGACCATGACCATCATCATGAGCAGAAGCAAACCGACAAAAAGCAAAACGATGGTGAATCCAACGACAAGAGCGGCAAGGTCAAAGTGATCCTGCTGATCATTGCGGCTGTGCTGTTCATCGCGGCGTTCATCCTGCATATCATCAGCAAGCATGATCTGATCTGCAACATCATCAGCATCATTTCCGCCGTACTCGCGGGCTATGACGTCGTTATCAAAGGCGTCAAATCCATCTTCAAGCGCCGTCTCGATGAAACTACCCTCATGACCGTCGCGGTCATCGCGGCGATGGTGCTGGGTGAATTTGTCGAGGGCGCGGCTGTCATGGTGCTGTTCGGTATCGGCGAGCTGCTCGAGGATAAGGCGGTCGAAAAATCCCGCCGCGATATCCGCAAGCTGGCGGATATACGACCCGACGTCGCCTATATCTATGAGAACGGCAAGAGTCGTCAGGTCAGCGCCGAGGACGTCAAGATTGGCACCATCCTCGAGATCCCGCCGCACACGCGTGTACCGCTGGATGGCATCATCACCGAGGGCAGTACCACCGTTGACGCCTCTTCCCTGACCGGTGAATCGGAGCCCGTCGACGCGATCGTCGGCGCCGAGCTGCTCAGCGGCATGATGAACAACGACAACACCGTGTATCTCAAAACCACCAAGGCGTATGCCGACAGCGCGGCGACACGCATCGTCAAGCTCGTTGAGGACAGCTCCAAGAGCAAGGGCAATCACGAAAAACTGATCACCCGCTTTGCGGCGGTATACACCCCCGTGATGATCGGACTGTCGCTCGTCATCGCCATCATCCCCTCGCTGATCACCGGTAGCTGGACGGAATGGATCCACAAAGCGCTCGTTTGTCTTGTCGCGTCCTGCCCGTGCTCGATCGTCATCTCCGTACCTCTCTCCTACTACGCCGGCATCGGCGCGGCGAGCAAGGAGGGCGTGCTGATCAAGGGCGGCAGATTTGTCGAAGCGATCGCCGCCGCAAAAGCGTTCGCCTTTGATAAGACCGGTACGATCACCGATAATCAAATTTCTGTTAAAGAAATAAAAGCAACAGACTCATACAGCGCAAATGATATCGCCGCATTGGCGGCGGCGGCAGAAGCCCGTTCCGCTCACCCGGTGGCGAATGCCTTGCGCACATACTGTAAAGAAAACAATATTTCTGTAGACGAATTAAAAGAGCATCGGGAGATCAGCTCTCACGGCGTGACCGCCCGTCGCGGCAGTGATACGATCACCGTCTGCAAGCGTGAGGGAAAGCCCGGTATCTCGGTACAGCTCAATGACAGCGAGATCGGCGTGATCACCCTCAGCGAGCATATCCGCAGTGAAGCGCCCGACGCGCTGCAAGCCTTAAAGGAGCTCGGCGTCGAAAAGAACGTCATGCTCT
>CACWXE010000068.1 GCA_902764715.1 uncultured Ruminococcus sp.
ACCTGCGGCTGGAGCTGCTGACGCTGGGGGATACCTCCCGCACACCCGTGGCGTTGTGCTTTCTGCGGGGGCGGGCGGATGAAGCCATGCTGGAACAGGTCCGCCGCCGTCTGCAAAACGCCCGGCTGGATACGGCGCTGGGGGCCGGGTACCTGCGCCCCTTTCTGGAGGGGAAACGCCCCTCCCTTTTCCGGGGGACGGGCGTTACCGAGCGGCCGGACACGCTGGCGGCCATGCTGGCGGAGGGCCGGGTGGGGGTTATCGTGGACGGCTCTCCCTACGCCATCGTGGCGCCCTGGCTGTTCAGCCGGTCCTTCAGGGTCCCGCCGTCCAGATATTCCATGACGATATAAGCAGTCTCATTTTCCTGGAAATAATCCTGGATGCGGACGATGCCATCTTCCTCGCCGAATTTCGCGAGGACCATTGCCTCGCTGTAGAATTTCTCACGGTTCTTCCTGAAAGTCTCTGCCTTTTCCCCGACACTGGGAATGACGTCAAGAGACGCAGCGACATTCCGGTTGACGAACCCGGTCATATAGTATTCCTTGATCGCCACACGCGCATTCAACACCTGGTCCAGGCCCTCATAGGTGATACCGAAACCGCCCTCACCGATGACGTTGCCGAGCGTATAGCGGTTGCCGATCACGGTACCCGGGGCGATCTGATGCGGCTGCAGCTCCACGCTGCCCTGCGCGTGACAGTGCGGACAGATCTCAGCGTCGCCTTTTTCACGCATACAATGATAACAAAGCATAGTCCCACTCCTCATACTTGAAATAATTTCCTCTAATATTATAATTCATTTGACATCAATGTCAATAATCTGAGGGGATTCTCACGGGGATCTTTGTGTTTTTAGATCGATTCATCCGTCGCCGGATATCACAGCGTTGTCAAAAAGTAGATCACGCCGTAGAGTACGGCGGCGGTTGTGCCGTATACCAGCACGGGACCGGCGATAACGAACATCTTTGCCGCCAGCCCGGTGATCAGCCCTTCCGCCTTGAACTCGATCGCGGGCGAGCTCATCGCGTTCGCGAAGCCCGTGATCGGCACCAGCGTACCCGCGCCGCCGTGCTTGGCGATCCGCTCATACAAATGCAGCGCCGTCAGCATCACGCCGATAAAGATCAGCGTCACCGAGGTGAGGGTCTTTGCGTCGTTCTCCGAAAGCTCCGTCATGAGGTACAGCTCCAGTATCCCCTGCCCTATCGTACAGATCGCGCCGCCGATCAAAAAGGCCTTCAGACAATCGATCCCCATGCGGCTGTTGCGGGAGCGCAGCTCGACCAGCCTGGAATAGTTTTCCTTTGTCATATCATCACCGAAGATAGTATTCGCCCGCGTTTACAAATTATTCAACAAAAATTTCATTCTACTTCTTGTTTTTATCCCCATATAGAGATATAATTATACTGATTTAATACGGTCATTCCGAGGGAGCGCCGGCAACGTGTCGCGCGACAGTGGATGCCAACCGAATAATCCAATGAAAGAATCACGATATGAACATCCATTATTTAGATAACAGCGCCACCACACAGGTGTGTCAGGAAGCGGCTGACGCGGCATACCGCATGATGCGCGAAAACTACGGCAATCCGTCCTCCCTGCACAAGGTCGGGATACAGGCGGAGACCGCTGTGGAAGAGGCGCGCGGGATCATTGCCGACGCGCTGAATGTACAACCGAAGACCATCTACTTCACCTCGGGTGGCACCGAAGCGAACAACACCGCGCTGTTCGGCGCGGCACAGGCACTCAGGCGGCGAGGCGATCGTGTGATCGTCTCCGCGATCGAGCACAGCTCCGTCTACGAGAGCGCCAAGCGGCTCGGCGAACTGGGCTATGACGTACAGTTCGCCCCCGTCACCGATCGGGGCGTTGTCGATATCGACGCGCTCAAGGCGCTGCTCACCGACAAAACCATCCTCGTCAGCATCATGACGGTCAACAATGAAACAGGCGCGATCCAGCCGATCGAGCGGATCGCGAAGCTGGTGCACAAAAACTGTCCCGAAGCGCTGTTCCACTCCGACGCGGTACAGGCGTTCGGCAAAATGCCCGTCAAGCCGAAGAAATGGGGCGTTGACCTGATGAGCGTCAGCGCGCACAAGATCCACGGCGCGAAGGGCTGCGGCGCACTGTACATCCGCGACGGGGCACGCATCCTGCCGCTCCTTTACGGCGGTGAGCAACAAAAAAAGCTCCGTCCGGGCACGGAAAGTGCCCCGCTGATCGCCGCCTTCGCGACCGCGGTTGGTTTTCTGAATTTATCCCAAAATGCGGATCATATCAGGGAACTGAACCGCTGCGCACTGGAAAAACTGCAAGCGCTTGAAGGCGTCACAATTAACTCCCCCACCGACGCCCTTCCGTACATCATCAACATCTCGGTCAACGGCATACGGTCGGAAACCATGCTCCACCATCTGGAGGAAAAGGGCGTATATGTCAGCTCCTCCAGCGCCTGCGCCAAGGGCAAGCGCAGTTATGTGCTCGAGGCGATGGGACTTAGTGATGACCGCATCGACAGCTCCCTTCGGATCAGCTTTTCACGCTACAACACCACCGAAGATATCGATGCGCTGATCGAGGGCTTGCAGAGCGGTATCGCCACGTTGCAACGAAAATAAAAGCCTTCCCCTTGAGGGGAAGGTGTCGCCCGAAGGGTGACGGATGAGGTGGAAACGTTAATGCCTTATCCCATAAAATGTTGATCCGGTCAGGGTTACACCTCATCCGACCAATTCGCAAGCGAATTGCCCACCTTCCCCTCAAGGGGAAGGCAAATACAGATTAGGAAGAAGTTTATGCAAGAAATCATATTGATCAAGCTAGGCGAAATGGTCCTCAAGGGACTCAACCGCCGCGCGTTTGAAGATGTACTCATCAAAAATATCAAATACCGTCTGCGCGGACTCGGCAAATTCATCATCAAGATCGCCCAGTCCACCATCTATGTCATCCCGCAGTCCGAGGACACCGATCTCGACGACGTATGCGAGCGTATCTCGGAGGTGTTCGGCATCGTCACCTTCTCACGCGCCTGCGTATGCGACAAGACGCTCGATGATATCCTCGCAAAAGCGCCCCTCTACTGCAAGGAATACTTAGAGGACGCCAAAACCTTCAAGGTAGAATCCAAGCGCTCCGATAAGCGCTTCCCCTATAAATCCCCCGAGATCTCGGCACAGGTCGGCGGCAAGCTGCTCTCCACCTGTCCCCATCTCAAGGTCGACGTCAAAAATCCCGAGGTCACTGTCACCGTCGAGGTGCGCGACTTCGGCGCCTATATCCGATGCGCGACCATCCGCGGTCAGGGCGGTATGCCCGTCGGCACATCGGGGCTGGCTACCGTGCTCATCAGCGGCGGTATCGACTCCCCCGTCGCCGCCTATATGATGGCAAAGCGCGGCCTAAAGCTCAACGCCGTCCACTTTGAATCTCCTCCCTACACCTCGGAGCGCGCGCGATTGAAGGTCGAAAAGCTGCTCAAGGAGGTCAGCCGCTTCGCGGGATCCATCGAAATGCACACCGTTCCGCTGACCAAGGTGCAGGAGACCATGCGCGATCGCTGTCCCGAAGAGCTGTTCACCATCCTGCTGAGACGCGTGATGATGAAGATCGCCACCCGCGTTGCCGAACAGACCAAGTCCGGCGCGCTGATCACCGGCGAAAGTCTCGGACAGGTCGCGTCACAGACGATGTACGCGCTAAACTGCACCAACGCCGCCGCGGGCAAGATCGTGTTCCGTCCGCTGATCGGCATGGACAAGCAGGAGATCATCAACATCTCCCGCCGTATCGGCACCTTTGAGACCTCCATCGAGCCGTACGAGGATTGCTGTACCATCTTCACACCCAAGCATCCGCGCACCAAGCCCATCCTGCATTTTGTCGAGCAGGCGGAGCGTGAGGCGGAACTGGATGAACTGATCGAGGAAGCGATCCGAAACACCACGGTCAAGACAATCGACTTCTGATTATATTTCTTTTATAGAATCAATTTTTCATCAGGAACTAACAGAAAAGGCGCTTTTCTGTCAATAAAATGTTTGAAAGGGTCACCTTTCGGAAAGGATTTGTCATGAAAAAAACATTCACAATCGCAGTATCCGTCGTCCTGATCTGCGCGCTTCTCGCGGGATGCAGCGCAAGCAAGGGATTATCCGCCAATCTGGATTATGCCAAGGGCAAGGTTGCGGATTTTGCTCACGATCAAAAACGCAATCAATCCGTTTTTGCCGGCGACATCTTCAAAACCGCCAATATCGCCGCGATGCTGATCACCAAGGACAGCACCGACGAGGATTTTGAGAAAGTCGCCAAGACGCTTTCTCTCGACGGATTGACGGTAGCGGATGAGACCCGTACCGTCGTCGGCTCCTATCCGGCAGGCGACAAGGACAAAAACCTGAAAGATCTCGCCGACAAGAAGGAATTTGCCGGCATCGTCAGAAATACCGCCGACAAGCAGATGACCGATCCGGTCTATCACGCGGAGGACGGCACCTACAGCCTGATGGCAGGCGTCAAGCGCACCGACGGCACCGGTGTTGTCATCATCACCCTGACCACCGACGCTTACGGCGATGTCGTCGGCGACAATCTCGCTGAGAAATGCGGCAACAACATGATCATCGTCAAAGGCGATACCGTCATCAGCTCCACCGTCGACGGCGTTCTCAAATCCGATACGATCGATATCGTCAAGCTCACGCAGGACGACCTCAAAAAGGACGCTGTCAGCTTTACCTCCGACGGCACAAGCTACAGCGCGAAAGTCGCGAACGAGGGCGGTTATACCGTTATCTGCGCCGAGCCCAAGTAATCAAGGCGCTCCCCTATCCTACCAGATAAGAAGGATCTTCTATGTTCAAATGTGAATTGTTCTCTATCCAAAAGAATAAAGCCGACGCAAAGGCGTATACGGACGCTGCTGCCGAGATCACCTCTGCTCTCGAAGCGGACGGCGTCGAGCTGCAGCACACCGCCGATTGTGCCGCAGACGCCAAAAAGCTGTCAAAGGCGATCACGGAAAAGCTGAGTTCAAGCGAAAGCGATCTGTTTTTGTTCGTCAACGCGCTCGATTCGACCGACAACAGCTCATTCCGCAAGCTGTTTTACAAAACGATCGAGGAGCTCGAAGCCGGCATCCCGCGTGATGAAGCGCACAAGGAGCTGACGCCGAAGCTCAAGGTCTCCTCCATCGGCGATCCGGGTAACGGCTATAAGGGCTACTGCTTCTCCTATTCGGGAAAGCGCTTTATCGCACTGCCCTGCGCCTCGCTGACAGGCGCCGCGCTCAAGGATGTGATCCGCGGCGGTATCACGGGCGCCAACGATGTGTTCACGAAGAACGCGGCGCTCTACCCCGTCGGTATCGCGTTCTTTGACGCGAGCGGCAACGAGGTCGACGCCGAGCTCAATCAAATCGATCTTTCCGACAGTGCCGCGGCGCCGAAGAAAAAGCAAGGCTTTATCCAATCCTTTATCCCTCAGAAAGGGGATACCAAAAAGCAGAAGATCCGCAAGATCGTCGTACTGATCGCGATCGCCGCGTTCATTGCCGCGCTGATCTACGTGCTGGAGTTCTACATCTTCGGCCCGATGCGCAACAATGCCGTCACCAGCGAGATCCAGACCATCGCCCATAACAAAAACAACGAAGATGGCGAAGGTGAAGGCCCCGAGCAGGATTGGGACGCGCTCAAGGAGATCAACGACGAGATCGTCGGCTGGATCACCATCCCCGACACCAAGATCGATTACCCCGTCCTGTATCACGAGGGTGACGACCGCTATAATCAATATTACCTCAAGCGCACCTACAAAAAGGAAAGCTCCGAATACGGCAGCATCTTCATTGACTACCGCTCTACCGAGGGCGAAAAATCGCGAAACGTCATCATGCACGGTCACGATATGCTCGACGGCAGTATGTTTGCCGGACTTCTCGGATACTCGCCGAAGGGCGATCTGAAGGGCGATCTCGAATTCTATCAGGATCATCCCATCGTCAAATTCAACACCCCCGACGGCGACGCCAAGTACAAGATCATCTCGGTGTTCAAGACCTCGACCCGCTATGAGCACGGCGAGTTCTTCAACTATATGCAGGGCGATTTCAACTCCGACGCGGAGTTCATGAACTTCGTCTATAACATGCGCGTGCGCTCGTTCTTCGACATTCCCGTCACCTGTAACGAGGGCGACCAGATCATCACCCTGTCCACCTGCTGTTATGAATTCTACCAGTGGCGACTGGTGGTCGTCGCGCGTAAGGTAAGACCCGGTGAGGATCCCAACGTCGACGTCAGCTTAGCGTCACGCAGCTCCGATCCGCTGTTCCCGGATGTTTACTACAGCCGCTACGGCGGTACCCGTCCCGAGACCGAGACCTTCAAGTCGGCGAACACCAAGGGTCAGATCGACTGGTATGACGGCAAGGGCAACCTGGAGGGCTCGGAGGATCTAACCGCGACCCTCGCCTCCAACCCGACGGAACCTCCTACCGAGCCGCCGCCCACGGAAAAGAAAGGCGCTCCCAAGCCGACAGAACCGCCGGTCATCACCTACTACCCCGTCACCTACCGCAACTTTGACGGCAGCCAGTATGCCGCCTACAACGTCAAGGAGGGTGATCTGGTACCCACGCCGGGCGGTGACCCGGTCATGCCGGAGGATGACTACTACACCTATGTATTCGAGGGCTGGGACAAGGATGTTTCCGGCGTCGACTTCGACCATCTGAACGTCGGCATCGATATTTATCCCAAGTTCACCGCCGTTCCCAAATAATAATCGTAACGGGGGAAGGGTTCATCCCTATCCCCCGTCAACACAGCAAAGGATCGCCATGAAGTACAATCTGATTTTTTATCTGTCCAGAAAAACCTCATACTGTGAAAAAGCGCTGAAAAAAGCGCTCGCCCCCATCGGCGGCGAAGCGCATCTGATCACCTCGGCGACCACACCGGTCGAGCTGGGCGCTCAGGTTAGCCGCAGCTTGAAGCTCTGTCCGCTGACCGTCATCATCGGCGGCTTCGACTCCTTTGAGGATGACAACCTGCGCGTCGTGCTGTCGCGCGTGTTCTCCAACTCCGCGCTCACGCTCAATAACATGCGCAAGTTAAGCGCCGAGAGCGGCAGCGAGGGCTATATCGTCAGGGATAAAAATCAGATCCTGCTTTCCTTCCCCGACTCTCCCGAGGACATCACGGAAATGTGCAGCGAAGAACTGCTGGAGTATATCGGGAGCAAGCTGAATGCGGCAAAGGGTGAAGAGTGAAATGTTACTCCCCCACGGTAGGATCATTCTGTGTCAACCCTCAGTCACTTCGTGACAGCTTCCTCGCCGGAAACGGCTTCTTCTGCGAAGACAGCCGACCCTTTTGTCCGCTTTGCGGACATTTCCCCTAGCAGGGGAATCTCCCCTTGTCCTTCGGACATTCGCCCAACGGGGGTACCTTAGAAAAGGGAGCCTAAGGGAAATGCTGGCGCATTTTTGACAGAAATAGCATAGACATATATAAAACGTCCGTAACTCTATGATGAGTTGCGGACGTTTTTGTAGGGCGGGGGCTTGCTCCCGCCGTAGTTTTTTTCAAACGCTGTTTCGTACAAATCAGGTGAGGACGGAGCCCTCCCTCAACCATTTACCATTCACCAAAACTACACCATCAGATCGCACACCAGATCGCTGATCTCGGCGGGGTTATCGAGGTTCAGACCGTTGATCAGTCTTGCCTGGGCGTATAGGATCTTGCTGTAGTCGGCGAGCTTCTCTTTATCGTTGCCGAACAGATACAGCAGCTTGTCCTTGATCGGATGATCCTTGTTGATCTCGAGCACGGTCTCCGCCTTGATGTTCTGACCCTCGGTGCCGGGCATCTTGTTGAGGATCTGCTCCATGCCGACGGACACATTGCCCTCGCTGGACAGGCAGACGGCGTGGTTCTTCAGGGTGTTGGTGTAGCGCACCTTTGCCACCTTGTCGCCGATACTCTCCTTCATGAATTGGAAGAGCTCCTCGGACTTATCGTTCTCTTCCTTGAGCTGTGCCTTCTCTTCCTCATCGCCGAGGTCAAGGTTATCGGTACAGACATTCAGGAAGTCCTTGTTATCATAATTGCGCAGGATCTGGACGCAGAATTCGTCGATATCCTCGGTCAGGTAGAGCACCTCATAGCCCTTGGCGAGCACGCTCTCCACCTGCGGGAGCATGGCGATCTTTTCAACGGTCTCGCCGACCGCATAATAGATCTTGTCCTGATTCTCCCTCGCACGGTCGATATATTCTTTTAAAGAAGTATACTTACCCTCATCGGACGTCTTAAAGAGCAGGAGATCCTGCAATTCCTCACGGTT
>CACWXE010000069.1 GCA_902764715.1 uncultured Ruminococcus sp.
AGGGCTTCCTCACCGTAATGCTCCGCGAGGTACTCGGCGCGGTCGCCATCGGCGTTATCGTCACACTGATTTGCTTCCTGATGTTCCGCTTCTCGAAGCACCCGCAGCTCAAGATCTTTATCAGCCTGCTGGCTGTTTCTCTGGCGTATTCGCTGTGCGAAGTGTTCCACTGCTCCGGAGCGATCGCATCCGTCATCTGCGGCATCCTGTTCTCTCACCTGCGCTCCAAATACGCGGAGTCCGAGGAAAAGGAGCACGCGGAGCTGTTCGACTCCTTCTGGGAGACGCTTGACGTATTCTTCAACTCGATCCTGTATGTGCTCTTGGGATTGTCGTTTGTCAGCATCCTCAAGATGGAGAGCGTCCTGCTGCTCTCGTTCATCGCGATCGCCGCGAACCTGATCTCGCGCGTCAGCAGTCTGTCGATCTCTTCGCTGTTCATGGGCGAGATCCCCGACGGATTCTCCCGAGGCGGCTTCATCACGCTGTTTACATGGGGCGGACTGCGCGGAGGCTTGTCCGTCGCTCTTGCGATGAGCACCAGGGATATGGTGCCCGAAAAGGTCTATTACATCATCCTCGGCTGTACCTATGCCGTTGTATTCTTCACCACGGTCATCCAGGGTCTGACGATGAAGCCTGTTTACAAAGCCATCACAAAAAAGAAACCGGCATAATCGCTCGGCTGTTCTGTAAGAACATATCAATCATCATCAAATCGGTAATCGGCACATCGCCGGTTACCGATTTTTTGTTAGTGAGAATCTGCATAAAACGAACCACCCGTTCAAATCAAAACGGGTGGTCTTTTCATACGGTATGCTATTTACGCTTCCTTCGGTCGATAGACCTTACGGAGGATCAGCATCGCGCCGATCAACAGCGCCGCGCTTACACCCAAACCGATCCACGGCATATTGGTGAAGCCGATGATCAGATAGCCGACCGCGCAGACAACGGCGGTCAAGGTCGCATAGGGGATCTGGGTCTCTACATGGCGGATATGCTCACACTGCGCGCCGGTGGAGGCGAGGATCGTGGTGTCGGAGATCGGTGAGCAGTGGTCGCCGTAGACAGAACCGGCAAGCGTCGCGCCCAGAGTGGGAACCAGCAGCTCGCTGCCGGCAGTCGCCGAACAGATCATGGTCACGATGGGGATCAGCAGACCGAAGGTGCCCCATGACGTACCCATCGAGAAGGACATCAGCGCCGCGATCACGAATACCACGAAGGGCAGCAGCTGCAGCGGCACGTTCGATGACGCGATAAAGCCGGAGATGAACTCGCCGGTGCCGATCAGCTCACGGCATACGCCGCCGAGCGTCCAAGAGAGGATCAGGATCAGCATGGGCGGTACGATACTGCCGATACCGCTGACGATATTGCCCGCAAACTGCTTGGGCTTCATAATCTTGCGGGGGATATACAGGATGAAGGCTGTCACCAGACCCGCGAACGCACCGAGGGACAAGCCCGCGGTCGGATTCGCGCCGATCGCCTCAGAGAAGGGCGTGCCGCTGAAGAAACCGCCGACATACGCCATGCCGAGGATCGCGCAGACGATGAGCACGAGGATGGGCAGAACCAAATCGATGACCCGACCCTTGCTCTCTTGCGTGTCATCCTTTTCTTCGGTCATAGTGTCGCCGTTGCCCTCAAGCTGAGCCTTTTCCTCCGCCTTGCGCATCTTGCCGAAGTCGAGCCCCGTGATACAGACGAACGCGACCATCATGATCGTGAGCAGTGCATACAAATTATAAGGAACCGTGGACAAAAACGTCTGAAAGCCGTTGGTATCGCTGACCTCCGACGCTACCGCTACCGCCCATGAGGACACGGGCGCGATGATGCAGATCGGCGCCGCGGTCGCGTCGATGATATAAGCGAGCTTTTCACGCGAGATACGCTGGCGATCATAGACCGGGCGCATGACCGTGCCGATCGTCAGGCAGTTGAAGCCGTCGTCAATGAAGATCAGAATACCCAACAGCGCGGTCGTCAGCAGCGTCGCGCGCTTATTCTTGAGCCGTTTTTCCGCCCATCGCCCGTAAGCCGCCGTTCCGCCGGATTTTCCGACCAGTGTGATCACCGCCCACAGCAGTGCCAAAAAGATGATCATATAGGCGTTGTCCGCGATCTTTTGCGCCATCATGTCAAAGATACGCGAGAACACCGCCATGAACGGCTCCTGCGCCGATACGACATAGATCACCATTCCCGACAAAACGCCGAGGAACAGTGACGAGTACACCTCTTTGGTCACCAGCGCGAGCACGATGGCGATCAAAGGCGGCAGGATCGATACCCAGCCTGTTTCTATCATATGTTTTCCTCCTCACTCATTGAGCTTTTTCCACATTCTTGTTTCGTCATCCGACGTCGGGTACATCCCGAAGCTGCGGTACAGACCGTCCGCCGTGCTGTCACAGCACAGATAATCCGCGCCGAACGCGACAGCGTCCGCTTGGATCGCCGTCAACAGCTCGGTCGCATAGCCCTTGTGCCGAAAAGCGGGCAGTGTATACGCACCGCTGATATGCGCGATCCGACCGCTCGGCGAATCGTCGCACGGAAACACCACGCAAAAGGTGGCGGTCATCACGCTGACGAGCTTACCCTCCTCAAAAACGCCGTAGGTCTGTACACCGGGATCGGACGCGTCCCGATTTCGGCAATAGATCCGCGCGGTATCCTCCGCTATCGGATACGGAAAACCCTGTGCTCCCGATAGCTGTGCAAGGTCATGTATATGATGATCGTCCAGTTTTTGACACGTTATTTTCATGGATCCTCCCTGTTATCTCAAGATCATTAAGTTAAGGAAGGCTCCTTTTGGGAAAAGGTACCCCCGTTGGGGGAATGTCCGCAAAGCGGACAAGGGGGGAGCCGCTTCCGGCGAGGAGCTGTCGCCCGTTGGCGACTGAGGAATTGTATCAATCGACCGAGCGTCAGCGAGATACTTTTTCCTTAACTTAATGACATTTCCCTGTTATCTGCGGTTCATCTTCGCAATCGACGCGAGGGTCGGGATCTTCATCGGGCAGACGTCCACACAGGACAGCGCCTTGGAACAGCCCTGCTCAAAGTTCTTTTGATATGACTTCGTGATCGCTGTCTTGCGGGATTTACTGCGTGACACGATCAAAAAGCAGTCGTTGGCAAATGCCGCGCCGTAGAAGCTGCTGCCGTCAAGATAATTGGGGCAAACCTCCAGACACAAGCCGCATTTGAGGCACTTGCCCGCCGCGTACATATGGTCATACTCCTTAGGATCGGCGCCCTCGTACTCTCCGATATACACATTCGCTTTTTTCAGATTTTGATGGATAATGCCGCGGTCAACCACCAGATCGGATATGGTCGCGAACTTTTTCAGCGGCTCGATGACCACGGTATCGCCCTTGATATCTCTCAAAAAGACCTCACAGGCGAGGGCGGGTCTGCCGTTGATGACCATCGCGCACGCGCCGCACATTCCCTGCAGGCACGAACACTCCCACTGGATCCTCGGCGCGGGATCGCCGTTGACGTCGAACAGATCATCCTTGTAATTCAGCTCGTCGAGCATACCCGCGACGGACTGATCCTTTGCAAAATCGCCTTCGAACTCCTGCCAATACGGCTCCGTGACAGGCGACATTTGGCGCAATATTTTAATTCTCATACTTGCCCTCCGTATCGAGGTAGGTGGTGAATTCGCCGTTATCATAACGGATGATAGTGGCGGCTTTGTATGCGTCCGACGGCTCCGGACAGTCACTTCTGTAATGCGCGCCGCGGCTTTCCTTTCGACTCAGCGCGCAAAGCAGGGTCGCTTTGGCGAGCGTCAGGATATCCTTCAGGCTATAGCCGAAGTACGCCATCTCGGAGCTGTCGAAGCGGATCTTATCCGCAGCGGACAGATAGAACGACACATCGTCGATCCCCTTCTGCAGCTTGTCGGCGTCGCGGACGATCCCGAGATCCTCCTGCATCGTCTCGGCAAGCATATCGCGGATATATTTGACGGGATAGGGGCTTTTGGATCCTTTGAGAGAACGCAGCTTTTCCTCTGCTTCTTTCAATTCCTTTGACCAATCGTTGGGTGTATCGTTCGATTCCGCCTGTTCGATGGAATTTGCCGCTACCTTGCCGCCGTAGATCGCCGCAAGCAGTGAATTACCGCCCAGACGATTCGCGCCGTGGTAGATAGACGCACATTCTCCGATCGCGTAGAGGTTTTTGATATTGGTTTCGTGATTGTTCTTCACCGCGATACCGCCCATGAAAAAGTGTACCGAGGGTGTGACGGGGATGCTCTCTTTGGTGATGTCGATCCCGCGGTATTTTTTGCACAGCTCATAGACCTCGGGCAGCTTTTGCAATATCTTCTCTTTGCCGAGGAAGGTGATATCCAGATAGACCTGTTTTCCGGTTTCTTCGATACAGCGCGACACGATATCGCGGGGCATGAGGTTGCCATGCTCACCGTATTTGTCTTCCATGAAATAGACACGCCGACCGTTTTCTTCTATATAGAGCCTGCCTCCCTCACCCCTGACCGCCTCAGAGATTAGCATCCTCTTCTGCGCGGTCTCGATGGTCGTGGGATGGTATTGGATGAACTCGAGGTTTTTCAGCTCCACACCCTGCGTCAGGAGCTTGCCGGCAACATAGCCGTCGCACTGGGTGGAGCCTGTCGTCTTACCGAACAGCGCGTTCTGTCCGCCTGTCGCGATGACGACGCAGTCCGCTGTGATCGCCTCGGGCTTTCTTGTCGCTTCATTATATAATACGGCGCCGTAGCACTCGCCGTCCTTGATCAGCGCACTGTAAAAATCCGCCCAAAGCCGACGCTTGATCCTGCCCGTGCCCTCAAAGCCTCTCGCCTCCATCACAAGCGCGGTCACGATCTGTTTGCCCGTAGAGGCGCCGCAAAAACAGGAGCGCCGATAGGATTGACCGCCGAACGCGCGTTTGCTGACATTGCCGTCGGCATCGGTCGTAAAGACCGTACCGTTCTTTTTGAGCCATTCGATGATGTCGGGCGCGCTCTCGCACAAGCCTCTGACAGCCTCTTTGCCCGCGATATCACAGCCGCCTTTGAGGGTGTCGTCGATATGACTGTCAACGCTGTCGCCCGCTTCACAGGAAGCGGTCACGGCGTTGATACCGCCCGCCGCTAAAACGGACTGGGCTCGCTCCGAGGGAAACGGCGATACCATCGTGACCTGCATCCCCTTTTGCGCGCAGTTGATGGCACAGCTCAGTCCCGAGATGCCGCTTCCGATCACTAATACATGTTTCATTTACCGCACCGCCTAACCTTTGAATATCATAGTATGCGCCGACGTGATGATCACGCTCGCCGCGATAAACAAGATCACACAAATGATGGTGACAACGATATCGATCACACGTTTTTTACGCATATCCGCAAGGTATCCCAACGTAACGAGCGCGTTGGAAAAGGATAACGAGATATGACAACAAAGCACCGCATAGAATAGGATCTGGGCGATCTCCGTCAGGATGTACCCTACCCCGCCCACACTGCTTTTGAGTATACCGAATGAAAAAATATGCAGCGGCAGAAGCAGTACGATCAACACCGCGCTGACACGCTGCAACACGGTTTTGATATTCAGCTTTTTGTAAGTAACATTCTTTGCTTCATGCAGGATGAATACGCTCATCAACGACAGGATCACGTGCAGTGCCATTGCGCCGGTGAGCGCGTAGCCCGTGACCTTTGACAAAACCGGGTTGTAATACATGGTGGTGTAGGCATACAGCTGATACCCTTCATGTATCAAAAACAGCACGACCGTTAACAGCGACAGCCGCGCGTTCCATTTCTTGATATTCATAATGCCACCTCATAGCAATAATCAGATACCTCAATTCTAAATGATTTCACCGTCAAAGTCAATAAATATGAATAACCTGCAACTTTCCGTCATCAACCGGGTAAAAATCACTTGCACGGACGAATGATCTTTGTTATCATATATTCATATTATGATACTGATTTCTAAGACGAGAGGAGAATATTGATGTTAGAAAACGTATTGACCAAGCAAAACGCGACCACCCGAAAAAAACTCACCCTGAACGCGGTTTTGTCCGTCGGTCTGATCGCGCTGGCGGTCGTCCTGCCGCAGATCGTCCATATCGCGCTCGGACAACCCGGCGGCGTTCAGCTCTTGCCGATGTACCTGCCGGTGCTGATCGGAGGCTGTCTGCTCGGATGGAAATGGGCGCTCGCGGTCGGCGTGCTCTCTCCCGTCGTCAGCTTTGCGATCACCTCGCTGATGGGCAATCCGATGCCCGCTCTGCCCAGACTGCCGTTCATGATGGCGGAGCTCGCCGTATTCGCGCTGGTATCGGGACTGTTCTCGAAGAGGATCTATGAAAACGGATTGTGGGCATTTCCCGCCGTGATCCTCGCTCAGCTCGCGGGTCGCGCCGTGTTCCTCGGACTGGTCGCGATCTTCCAAAGCGTCGCGCCGTTCACCGTCGAGATGATTTGGGGACAGATATGCGCGGGATGGCTCGGACTGCTGATCCAGGCGATCGTCGTACCGCTGCTGATCATCGCCATCCGCTCGATTCTGGTAAAGAAAGATGACTGATATCGAGATCGCGAGAGCGCACCTTGACGGTCACAGTATTTGTCTGTGCAGGGACGGTAGATTCTTCACCGATGACGGTCGTGGTATCTCGCCGATGATCCGCTTTATGGAGGAAAGTCGCGATCTGCGCGGTTATGCTGTCACGGATATCATTGTCGGTAAGGCGGCGGCATTGCTGTTCATTAAGGCAGGGATCCGCGAGGTATACGGCGAAATAATGTCGAGGGCGGGATTTGATATTCTTCAACAATATGCGATCCCCTGCGCCTATGGCACATTAACGGAAAAGATCATCAATCGCAAGGGTGACGGCATTTGTCCGATGGAACAGACGGTCACCCGGATCGATGACCCCGAAGAGGGATATATCGCGCTCAAAAAGCGCATGAGTGAGTTACGGAAAGGAGCAGAACATGTCTGATTGGTTCGGAAAAGAGGTATTCAAGCTCGGCTTTGGGCTGATGCGTCTGCCAAAACGCGAGGACGGCTCGAACGATACCGAAAGGGTCGCAGAGATGGTCGACCGCTTTATTGAAGCGGGCGGCACCTACTTTGACACCGCCTTTGTCTATGATAACGGCGACAGTGAGCGCGTGACCAAAGAAGCACTGATCGACCGCCACCCGCGCGAGAGCTTTACCCTATGCACCAAGCTCAACGCTTCGATGTCGGGACTGACGGAAGAAAGCGCGAAGCAGGAGTTCTTCACCAGTCTTGAGCGCACCGGCGCGGGATATTTCGACTACTATCTTCTGCACGCGCTCGACAGAAACAATTACAGAAAGTACGAGGATTTCGGGATCTGGGATTTCGCGCGTGAGAAAAAGGCGGAGGGCTTGATCCGCTACTACGGCTTCTCGTTCCACGGCGACCCGATGCTGCTCGATATGCTCTTGACCGAGCATCCCGACGTGGACTTCATCCAATTACAGATCAACTACGCCGACTGGGATAATCCCGGCGTCGCGTCCGGGGAATGTTACGAGATCGCGCGCAGGCACAATGTATCCATGACGATCATGGAACCGCTCAAGGGCGGCGCCCTCGCAAATCCGAACGACAGTATCAAACGGCTGTTCAAAGAGGCGCGTCCCGATCTGTCGTACGCGTCATGGGGCATCCGTTATGCCGCGTCGCTCGAGGGCGTTATTACGGTGCTTTCGGGCATGTCCAATCTGGAGCAGATGGAAGACAACCTCTCCTATATGCGGGACTTTCAGCCGCTCAGCGAGCGAGGAATACAAGGTGATCGCCGCCGCGCAAAAGGAGCTGCAAAAGGACAACTCCATCGGCTGTACCGCCTGTAAATACTGCGTCTCGGGCTGTCCGATGGATATCGCCATCCCCGGGATCTTTGCCGTCAAAAATAAGGAGACCGGCAACTGGGACGGCGGCAGAAATGCCTATCGGATCGCGACTGAGGGCAAGGGAAAGGCAAGCGACTGCATCGCGTGCGGTCAGTGTGAGGACGCGTGTCCCCAGCATTTGCCGATCATCTCTCTGCTCAAAGAATGTCAAAGTCTGGAATGATCATCCTTTTCCCTATCTTTGGGTGTTGATTGTACACGGGTGGAGCAAGCCCCTCCCCTACAGAATTCTTTGATATATTAAAACCGGTAACTGACGATCTATGGTCAGTTACCGGTTCTTGTTATATTCAGGGTTCTTCACGTATTTTTGTGGGACGAGCGAACAGAAGGAATAGAAAGATAGCGAATCAAGGTAAAGAAGAAATCATCATCCCGGTAACCGTAGGCAAT
>CACWXE010000070.1 GCA_902764715.1 uncultured Ruminococcus sp.
CAATGTATTACCGATAAACAATAATACACTGCAATCGCAATAATCGCTTCTACTCCGAAAACGCTTAAAAACACGCTTTTCCGGCTATATCTCAAAATATGCCCTCCCCTAAATTACATAAAATATTAATTTTGTTTATTCTTCTAATAAAGAATTTACGCCCCTCTCTTTTGCTGTATAATAAAATCAGCAAAACAATTTGGGCGTTTCCTATTTCATATTATTATGTGGTGATTGTATGAGTAAAAGTAATTTTGTGATCGAAGCCTCTGAGCCGATGAAAGATTTTTTGTATTATCTGCAAACCGTAAAAGGACGTTCGCCGACAACGGTGGATGAATACTTCAATGACCTGAGAACATTTTTCCGTTTTATCAAAAGGCAAAAGCGTCTTGTCCCCCAGGATACTCCCTTTCACGATATCAAGGTGGATGACGTGGATATTCCGCTGATCTCCTCCGTCACGCTCACGGACGGATACGAATTCATGAATTATCTGCTCCGCGTGCGAAAAAACGATAAAGCGGCTCGCGCGCGCAAAACCACCAGTATCAAATCTTTCTATCACTATCTGACCAACAAGAAACATTTGCTGCAGGCGGATCCGCTCAAAGATCTGGAGCGTCCGAACGCGCGTGAAAAGAATCCCTTACCCAAATATCTGACACTCGAACAAAGCATCGAACTGCTCAATGCCGTTGACGGCAAGAACAAGGAGCGCGATTACTGCATTTTGACCTTCTTTTTGAACTGCGGTATGCGTTTAGCGGAGCTGGTCGCGATGGATTACACGGACATCCGTTCCGATCATACGGCGCAGATCATCGGTAAAGGCAGCAAAAAGCGCATCATCTACCTCAATGACGCATGTATGGCGGCATATGAGGCGTATATGAGAGTTCGTCCGGTGGACGGTGTTCGTGCCGATGACAAATACGCCCTGTTCCTCTCCGCGCAAAAGCGCCGTATCTCACGTGAAATGGTGCAAAAAATGGTATACAAATACCTCGAAAAGATCGGGCTGGACTCACAGGGATATTCGGTGCACAAGCTCCGTCACACCGCCGCCACGCTGATGTACCAGCACGGCAATGTCGATATCCGTGTGCTGAAGGATGTACTGGGTCACGAAAGCCTGAGCACGACCGAGATCTACACACACCTTGATTCGCGCCAGATCGAAGCCGCCGCAAAGAGCAATCCCCTATCGCGCGTCAAGCCGAAAGATAATAAATAGATTACCGGTTTAATAATAACTGAATATATTATAAGAATACACTCACACCCCGTTGTAGCGATACAGCGGGGTTTTATCATCAGATCATGAGTAACGAAACCCTTTGATGATCGATATGATCTCTTTCTTGTCCAAGCCGAAACTCTGCATCTCATTCAAATAATCCGCCGTTTTTGCGTGGATCATCTGATCAAGGATATCTTTCGCTATATCGATACGGTCACTGACGTACCAGCCCGAACCGCGCTTGGAGAAGATAACGCCTTGTTGTTCCAACTGCACATAAGCTTTCTGTACGGTGTTTGGTGTAACATCCGCTTTCGCGGCAACCTCACGCACCGACGTCAATCTCTCACCGGGAGTAATATCACCGGATGCGATCATGATGCAAATACTATCACAAATCTGCGGACAGATCGCCCGATTCTTATCTAATCGCCATTCCATATCGTTCACCTGCTGTATTATTGTATTACTACAGTAACACAGTTTGTTTAATCTGTCAATAGCAGTTACAAAAACGAGATAAAAATAAACCTCTTAAAACAATGTCATTGAGTTAAGAAAATGAATCTCGCTTACGCTCAATCAATTAATACAATTCCTCAGTCACCAATGGGCGACAGCTCCTTTTACCAAAAGGAGCCTTCATAACTCTAAAAGTCAACATCAAAAAAGGAGCACGATACAGGACCGTGCTCCTCCCCTATTCTCTGTATTATCAGTCGTTGGTGTAGTTATCGAAATAGCCCTGCACCAGTACGACAGGCGTACCCTTATCACCGGAACCGGAGGTAAGGTCGCACAGGGAGCCGATCAGGTCGGTCAGCTGTCTGGGAGTCGTACCCTGAGAAGCCATGTTGCCGACAAGGTTCGCGTCCTTGGTCTTGATGCTTTCCGAGATCGCCGCTTTCAGCTCATCGCCGTCGAGATGCTTGAAATCGTTATCCGCGAGATACTTGAGCTTGAGCTCATTGGGCGTACCGATCAGACCGGAGGTATGCGCCGGAGATACGACCGGATCGGCAAGCTCCCAGATCTTACCCTGAGGATCCTTGAACGCGCCGTCGCCGTATACCATGACTTCAACATTCTTACCGGTAGCGGACTTGATCTTTGCCTGAATGTCCTCTACCAGCGGCTGAGCGTTCTGCGGGAACAGCTTGACGGTATCTTCGGTAGACTTGTTGGAGCCTAACAGACCGTAGTTCTCGTTATAACCGGAGCCGTCTACAGGCGCGTTCATGATATCGTCGAGACCCAGAACGACCTTCGCGCCCGCTTCTTTGAGGATGCGCTTGGTACGCTTGCGGGTGTGGATATCGCAGGTGAGAACGGTATCGGTATAGTCGAGAATGGTCTTGGGACGGTTGGCAAAGATGATCTCTACCTCTGCCCCACTCTCTTTGATCAGATTCGCGTAATAATCGACATAGTCAACGCCGGTGAACTCATGCTTATTGACGCCGAACAGCTTGCGGTAACGCTCGAGCGTCAGCACATCGCTGTAAGGATTGACGCCCGCTTCATCGATCTTGTCGATGGAGACCAGCTCATTACCCACCTCATCGGACGGATAGGACAGCATGAGGACGATCTTTTTGCAGCCCATCGCAATACCGCGCAGGCAGATCGCAAAGCGGTTGCGGGACAGGATCGGGAAAATCACGCCGACAGTACCGCCGCCGAACTTCGCCTTTACATCATCGGCGATATTCTGAACGGTAGCATAGTTGCCCTGCGCGCGCGCTACGATCGACTCAGTGACCGCGATAACGTCTTTATCACGAAGCGAAAAACCCTCGCTGTCTGCGGCAGCCAGAACACTGTCAGTTACGATCGAAGCCAGATCGTCACCGGTACGGATGATCGGGCAGCGGATACCGCGGGAAATGGTACCGACTAATCTTTCATTACTCATTTCATATACGCTCCTTTAGCAATTTAATAAATTAAAGCCATAGAGTATTATAATTGTCCGGCAGTCTTTTTTTGTTCTGTAATAGAATTATAATGGATTTTTCTTTACGATTTGTTTGACAAAAGGCCATTCATATGCTATACTGGATATGAACTAAATAGGCAGATGTAGTTTAGTGGTAGAACTTCAGCCTTCCAAGCTGACCGTGTGGGTTCGATTCCCATCATCTGCTCCAACAATAAAAGGGTATTCATTAGAATACCCTTTTATTGTTGGTAACGTAAGAATGATGATGGGAATCGAAAGGGCGTTAAGAAAACAGCCCGGCGGACTGTTTTCTTCTTTCAGAACGAAATTTGTTAGATTGAATTTCACAATAATAAAATCGTATTACAATAAATCACCCGAGTGAATCGCTTCGCACGAACCACTCGGGTGTTCATTTTTCCTGATTACTTTTTCTCGGGATTATCGATGCGATAGATCTCCTGGTTATCGATATCGATATTCGGAATGATGACCGGCTGGATACCGCAGTTAGCGGTAATGGTGGTGATCAGCGCCTTGGCGTACGGGAACAGCGCCTTGAAGGTCTCGGTATGGATCAGCTCCTTCTTCTCGCCTTCTTTATACGCGAAAATACCGACGATGATCACATGGATCTTGAACGCCTCGGTATTCTCTTTGTCGTGGACTTCGATATCAAAGGTACCCTTCGCGACATTCTTGTTGTTCGCGTACTGCACCTGATAAGAATATTTGTTGCCCAGAGAGATCTTGGTGCCGTTCTCCAAGGTGTTCGCAAAATCGATTTTATCAACTTTAAAAGCCTGTAAGTTTACTACTGCCATTGTCGTTCTCCTTCATTTGATTAAGATTGTAAATCCGTGGATCTCGGTAGTATTATAGACTATTATTCTTAAAAAGTCAAACAAGGCATATAACCGCTTTTTACGGTTATATGCCTGTCTGTTTAATCAAATGATTGATTATCAGTCGTCGTTGACCGGCTCTTTACCTTTTTCCATGATCGCACCGGTTTTTGCGTTGATATCGTAATCGTACTCATAGCCGTTATAGGTGAATTCGATCTCGTACTTTTCAACGCCGTCATCGGTATCAAACTTTTCTTTGGTAAACTGAACCTGAGACGAGTCTAAGCCAGCGTCTGTGAGAGCGGTAGACTTAGCGGTTTCGATGTCGATTTTGTCGTTGTTCTGCTGCGCGGCGGGAGCCTCGGTAGCCGCAGGCGCGGGAGCCTGTGTTGCGGGCGCGGCGGTTGCGGGCGCGGCGGTTGCGGGAGCCGCGGTTGCCGCGGGTGCGGGGGCTTCTGTCGGGGCAGGCTTGCTCTGCTGAGAGGAACAACCGGCAAACAGTCCGACGGACAGGATGGTCATAGCAACTAAAGATAACGCGATAATTTTTTTCATTTTGAAAATCTCCTTTTTTAGTATAGATTTGAAAATCCGATCGGTCACATCTTTGTGCTGTTTTTAAATGATTCAAGCACCGAGCGATGAACTTCACTTGATTTCCTTGGCTGTGACTAAAGTATAGCACACAGATCTTTGCAACTTCTTTGCAAATTGTCGAAGAATTTGAAAAATCTCAATATTTTTTCAATTTGTTCAGATCTCGATATTTTCGCCGGGGGTCAGATCGCCGAGAACGCCGTTGCTCTTCACATATACGCTCGCCTCTGCGACGGCGCCGTTATTCGTGATCTGTGCGTCAGCGTCTTTGTTGATCACGCTGGGATAAGGCTCACTGAGCTCTCTGCGCTCTTCGGTCTTGGTCGGATCATTCGGATCGGGAGTGATCGGAACGACCGCCTCGGTGACCTCACATAGATACAGGTGACCAACGTAGAGCACATCACCGCCGATATTGTTGAACTTCGCGTAGATGTTCAGAATACCGGGAACGAGAACGACGTCACCATAGTTATTGAGCTGAGCGTTCACATTCTTATTCCCCTCAGCGTCCGAACCGATGAACAGTGTGCCAGGCACAACATCCGGGTTGACATTATACTTCTGTGTCGCTTCATCGAGCACGGTAACGTCATCCTTCCAAGTCAGCTGGATACCCTTGTGATAATCGATCGTGCCCTTATCGGGATCCTGCGCCGTGATGACGTCGTCATACTTGCCGTAATTGTTGATCGTGCCGAGCACATACATGTTGCCCTTCAAGGATATACAGCCGTAGTTATCGAGGATACCGCCGTCTTCGATCAGGATGTTGGAAGCCTTCATATCGGTAATCGTCGACTGCTGCTGTTCCTGCTCCTGTGAGCTGGGCTGCAGCGGCTTGACCTCCAGACCTTCGATGTTGATAACACCGTTGTTGATGATCTTACCGCCGTTATGGATGGTGATGACGCCGTTATCCAAAGCGGTGGGATCGCCGGAAGGAGTCTGCTCTCCCCCACCCTGTGTCTGGGTAGCGGCGTCGTATTCGACCTCGAGCTGGCAGGATTCGTCGATGATCAGCGTACCGCCGTTATCGACCTCCATGCTCGCGTTGTTGCCGATCGCCAGCTCAGCGCCGGAGGTTTTGGATTCATCGGTAATGGTCAGGGTCGCGTTATTCTTTACGGTCAATCCCGCGGTACCGGTAGCGGTGTGGTTGGCGACCTGGATATCAAAGCTGTTGACATCCAGAATGACGTTACGAGGATTATTCTCAGCGCCCTCGACCATTAATCCTTCGAGTACCGGCACTTCACAGATCAGCTTGATCGTATGAGAATCATAATCGGGGAACGCGATCGCGCTGGTCAGCGACCAGTATTCAGGCTCGTCGTGATCTACCTCATGATTATCCGCGGTCACATCGATCTCAAGATCGGAGCCCTTGACGAGATAGCTTGTCGCGTTATTCTCCGCGGTGAACGCATCCGCCTTGAAGAATTTTGCCATGACCTTATTGGCGTGCTCGGTATCGGTAGAGGTGGGATCATACGCGAGAGCGGGGTCATAATCCCATGTATCATCGACATACATGCTCAGCTTGATGTCCGCGCTCGGCGCGTCAGCGGCGCCTGCGTCAGCGCCCGCGGAGAGCTTGCCGGAAGAATTGATGATGATATCGACATAGGGCTTGGTCTGATAATTACCGGTGGTATCCTTCAGCGCCGCGCCGTTATCCGCGATCGAGAAGGATCTGGTGTTGCTGCCCAGTCCGTCGCCGAAGCCCGCGCCGTAGACGCACCAGTTGCCGTCAACATCGACATAAGACAGCGAGGTGTTGTTGACGTCCGCGGTGATACCGGTATCGGTTCCCTCTACGAACCAATGTCCGGTCGTTTCATCGATGATAGGTCGGTTGGTTTTCTGTGTGCCGTCCGCGTTCAAGCCGCTGATACCGGTGCTGATACCGCCCTGCATTCCTGCCATGGCGATCATCGCTTTATTGCTTTCCTGCTTGACATGCAGATAACCTGTTTTACCGTCGATCAGATCGCTGACGTCGACGCGCACGATATAGTAGGAGCCGTCAAAGCCGGACGCCTTTTTATGGATGGACACATTGCCGTCCGCGTCGGTGACCTTCTCGTCGATCACTCTGTGTCTGAAATAGCTGTAGGGAGCAGTGATATCATCTTCTGACAGCCCGTCATTCATTGTCCATTCAACAGGACCGGTCTTCGTCTCAAAGCCGTTTGCGGCGCCCATAATGATCGCCGGAGCCTCGGTAGTAGGACCGTCCTTGAGGTTCTGCTTCGCGACGCTGGGAATACCGATGGTCTTGGGAGAATCGCCGTCCAGCTTATCACCCACGACAGCCTTGACCTCATAAACACCGGGTGTACCGTTGAGCAGATCCGCGTTCAGAGAATAGGTGTATCCATAATCAAACACCGTTTCATTGATGCCGTCAGGAGCATAGGATTTGTTCAAATAGCGCTGGATAAAGGTGGCGTCCAATACGGTGATCTCGGTGTCTTTATCCACATCGGCAGCCTTTTTCGCGGTGTTGGAAAGAACGGCCGCATTTACCAAATAGCGCTGAATCGTTGTGGCATCGACGATTTCCACCGCGCCGTTCAGATCGGAGTCGCCGAGCTTATAGCTCTCCGCTCCTGCTGTGATCACACAGCTGAACATCAGAACAAGCGCGAGGGCAACGGGAAGTATCGCCTTCAACCATTTTTTATGCATTTTCATTTGATCGCCTCCGTTTTATTGTATAATATCAATAAGATACCAAAATTATATCATGCGTATTATGCAAAATCAAGATAAATATGTCATGTTTTGTAAGAATACCCCACTATAGAATATTCATTCATCAACAGCAAAAATCCTGCCGAAAGCTTCGACAGGATTCTTTGTACCGTTCTGCTGATACGCATATCGGTGAATATTCACATCTATCATGACCGTTTGTGAGTGCGCTAAAAAATCGGGACGATCACAATGTATTTTTCATTACTTTCAAAACAGCTTCATATAACGCGCGGTGACCTTCCGGCGTCAAATGCTGACCGTCAACTTCGCCTGCCTCAGTGACATCCGAAGCAGCGAGAAAAGCGGTGCCGTATTTGTCCGACAGCGCTTTGTACGCGTCTTTTAACTCTCTGCTTACCGCGAGAGATCGCTCATCATTACCGAAATTCAATGCGGCATCTCCGAGATAAAACGGAGAGATCAGCAGGATATTCTCGGCGCTGACATCATCAAGGATCTTTGTCAGGCACTTCTCCAAGCCCGCAGTGATCTCCTCAGCTGTTGCGTGAAAAACGCTTTTGCAGTCGTTGGTGCCCAGCATGATGACAGCCACGTCAAGCGGTCGGTTCGCTTCCAATATCGCGGGCAAAGCGGCGAGACCGTTTCTTCCGGCGCAATCAGGATCATCAAATGCCGTTGTTCTGCCGTTCAACCCTTCCTCAAGGATCAGCGCGTCGTTACCGAGACTTTTTTGCAGTAACGAAGTCCAGCGGATCTCCTCCGGGTATCTGTCAAATCTTGCGGGGTCAAAGTGTATATTCCGCCGCGGGAGCACCACTTGCACGGAGTTTTAGCACCACCGTCACGCGGCTTTAGCCCCACCCTTTACGGAGCTGAGCACCACCCTCTAT
>CACWXE010000071.1 GCA_902764715.1 uncultured Ruminococcus sp.
TCGAGACGAGCGACCGCGTGCTGGTGACGGGTCACCGTTTTTCCGATCTGGATTGTATCGGCGCCGCGACCGGTATCTATGCGCTGGTTACCAAGAAATATGACAAAACCTGTCACGTCGTCACCGATATCGACCACTCTATGGCGCGTGATATGATCAAACAGCTCAGCGAGACCCATAAGGATATGTTCATCTATCCCGATAACGGTATCGCGCTGTCGGGCGAGCGAACCTTGCTGATCATTGTCGACACCCAGTCGCCCGACTTTATTGAGAGCGAGCGTTTGTATAAAAACTGCGGCAACGTGATCGTTATTGACCATCACCGCAAGATGGTGAATTCCATCGATACTGCCGACATATTCCTGCATGAACCCGGAGCGTCATCCGCGTCCGAGCTGGTCACGGAGGTCATTGAGTACCTCGCCGATGATGTGATCAACCAGACGGAGGCAGAGGCGCTGTTGGCGGGTATCATGCTCGATACCAAGAATTTTGTCATCAACACGGGCGTGCGTACCTTTGAAGCGGCGGCGTTCCTCCGCAAGAAGGGCGCCGATACCGTAGCGGTACGCAACGTCTTCGCAAACTCTCTGGAGAATTATCGTCAGAGGAGCTTGCTGGTATCCTCGGCGCAGATCGTCAATCACTGCGCGATCACCGTAGCGGATGAAAAATCGGGCAGTTCCCGCGTCGTATGTGCGCAGGCTGCCGATGATCTGCTGATGATCCAGGGTACATACGCGTCGTTTGTCATCTCTCGCATCGACGCGCGTACCGTTAACATCTCGGCGCGTTCATTCGGAAAGATGAACGTACAGCTGGTGATGGAGACGCTTGGCGGCGGAGGTCACCAGACCATGGCGGCTACGCAGCTCAAGGGCGTTACCCTAGAGGAAGCCAAAGAACAGTTGATCGAAGTTTTGGAAGACTGGGAATTTAAATAAGACTGTGTTTTACAGGAGGAATAGAGTATGAAAGTGATTCTGTTACAGGACGTCAAGTCCCTCGGCAAAAAAGGAGATCTCGTCAGCGTATCCGACGGTTACGCGCGCAACTTCCTTTTCCCGCGCAACGTCGCGAAGGAAGCCAACGCGCAGGCGATGAACGAGTTCAAGAACGCCGAGCAGAGCAAGCAATATAAGATCGACACCGCGATCGCCAACGCGAAAAAGGCGAAGGAGGAGCTCGAGGGCTCCAAGTTCGTCATCAAGGCGAAGGCGGGTGAGAACGGTAAGCTCTTCGGCAGCATTACCGCCAAGGATATCGCCGCCGAGGTCAAGAACCGTAAGCATGTCGACGTCGATAAGCGCAAGGTCAGCCTCAAGGATGATATCAAGAATCTCGGCGAGTATGATGTAGAGATCAAGCTGTACTCCGGCATCACCGCCCACTGCACGATCTCCGTCGAAAAAGCGTAAATCAGCCTTCCCCTTGAGGGGAAGGTGGGCTTATCGGCTCCCGGAGAGCCGATAAGGTCGGATGAGGTGGAAACCTTTCTGTTTTATCGATTGACGAGTTGAGGAGGAAACATTTCCATCTCATCCGTCACCGCCAACAAGTTGCCGGCGATACCTTCCCCTCAAGGGGAAGGCTTTCCGTTCGCTGTAATGACAAAGGAAAAACTATGCCAGATAATACTACCACTGTTTATAACGGATTGCGGCTGCCGTATTCGCCCGAGGCGGAGCAGGCGGTGCTGGGCGCCATTCTGATGGAGCCGGACGCGATCGCCCGCGTAGCGGAGATACTGCCGTCATCCGAATACTTTTATATTGCCAACCACCGCACGATCTACGCGGCGATGATGTCGATGTTTACCACCGGTAAGGCGGTAGACCAGATCACCGTGCTCGAAACGCTCAAGATGGAGCGGGATTTTGACGAGGCGACGGGTAAGACCTACCTTGTCCAGCTCGCCCAGAGCTGTCCCTCCATCACCAACGTCGAGAACTACGCGCGTATCGTGCGCGATAAATACGATGTGCGCGCGTTGATGAACGCCGCGCGGGATATCATCGAGGACAGCTCCGACGGCGAGATGGAGCCGCAGCTTTTGATCGATTCCGCTGAGCAGAAGATTTTTGATATCCGCCGCGGAAAGAACATCCAGGGCTTGCAGCGCATCGACGAGGTGCTGTTCCAGACCTTTGACAGGCTCGATATGCTCAGCCGTGACGATGATACCATCAAGCCGGTGTCCACCGGTATCGGCGACCTCGACCGCGTCATCACGGGTCTGAACCGCTCCGACCTGATCCTGCTCGCGGCGCGACCCGGTATGGGTAAGACCTCGTTCGCGCTGAACATCGCGCGTAACGTCAGTGTCATCGCCAAGAAGAAGGTCGCCTTCTTCTCGCTGGAAATGACCAAGGAACAGCTCGCGTCCCGACTGCTCTCATCCGAGGCGCTGGTCGGCGGCACCAAGCTGCGTACCGGCAGACTGAATCAGGAGGAATGGAACCGACTGATCGGCGCGGGCGATATCCTCAAAAACGCCCAACTGTATCTGGATGATACGCCCGGTATCACCGTGCCCGAGATGAAGGCGAAGCTCAGAAGGCTCAAAAACCCCGATCTCGTCGTCATCGACTATCTCCAGCTGATGTCCACGGGTCGCCGTGACGGCAACCGTGTGCAGGAGATCTCCGAGCTGACGCGAAATCTGAAGATCTTGGCGAAGGAGATCAATGTTCCCGTTATCTGCCTGAGCCAGCTCAGCCGTGCTTCGGAACAGCGACAGGATCATCGTCCGCAGCTGAGCGATCTGCGTGACTCCGGCTCGATCGAGCAGGACGCCGATATCGTACTGTTCCTGTACCGCGACGGCTACTATGAGCGCGAAAAAGGCGCTGAGACGGTGCAGGCGGCGGTCGATCAGAACAGCGGCGAGTGTATCGTCGCCAAGAACCGCCACGGTGAGACCACCATCGTCAAGCTGCATTGGCAGGGTGAGTTCATGCGCTTTACCGGACAAGACAACAGCCATGAGTAACAAAACTCGTTTTGACGGCGTGCCTGTCGGTGTTCTTGCTGAGGTCAGGCGTTTCATTGAGGATAAACAATTACTGCAAAACGGAGACAGCGTCCTTGTCGCGCTCTCCGGCGGCGCGGATTCCGTCGCGCTGCTGCATACTCTTAATTCTTTAAAGGAAAATTGGAGCATTACAATGTTTGCGGCGCACTTCAACCACGGCATCCGCGGGGAAGAGGCGGATCGTGACGAACACTTCTGCAAGGCGCTGTGCGACCGGTATGGTATCCCGTTCTTTTGTGAGAAAGCGGATGTGCCGTCGATCGCCCGTGAATCGGGAGAGAGCGTCGAGCTTTGCGGCAGGAGATTGCGGTACCGGTTTTTGGATCGGGTCGCACGCGACGTCGGCGGCGCGAAGATCGCGACCGCTCACCACAGCGATGATAACGCCGAAACCGTTCTCTGGAACCTGACCCGCGGGACAGGACTTGCGGGGCTTGCCGGTATCCCGATCAGTCGCGGCAACATCATTCGACCGCTGCTACATTGTACGCGTGATGAGATCGAAGCCTACTGCGCCGAAAATGATTTGGCTTATGTGACCGATTCGACGAACCTTTCCGACGACTACACCCGCAACAAGCTCCGCCATCAGGTCATGCCCGTGCTGCGCGAGCTGAATCCGAGCGTAGGGGAGAGCATCGGCAGAATGTCGGCGCTCCTGCGGGAAACGGACGAATACCTGAATTATATTTCTGAAAAGGAATTAAAAGCGGCAAAGGTCGCTTACGGATGGTCGTGTGAAAGGCTCTTACAATGTGAGCCGATCATACTGAAATACGCCGTCAAAAACATTTTGGAAAAAGCCGCTGCGCCTGTTGACTTTCAACACACAGCGCTTATAATAGAAGCGATGCGAACAAACGGCGCGGTCGATGTAGGCGGCGGCTATACCGCCTCCTGCGCGCAGGGTATCCTGCGGATCGTACCGCGAAAGTCCGACACGGAAGATTTCTGTATGCCGATCCTCGACTATATGAGGGAGCACGGTACACGGATCAAGGTGCGTGACGGACAGCCTTTTGAGATCGCTCCGCCGCTTGCAATAAGCGGTGAAAAAATTAACAATTTATTATTACATGACGGGATCCCGTGTGATATAATGACACGAGATACCTTGATTCGACGCCGTCGCGCGGGCGATACCTTCACCGATCAACGCCGCGGCGTGACAAAATCAGTCAAAAAGCTCTTGAATGAGCTGAAAATACCGCGTGAACTGCGCGATACCATCCTTGTTGTCGCCGACGGCTCCACCGTACTGTGGATCGAGGGGATCGGTACCTCCGCGCAGGCGAAAGCGGATCTGACCCGTGATGGGGAATACTATTTGATCAACGGGGGGTTGAACAATGAATAAGGACATGGAAAAAGT
Source organism: uncultured Ruminococcus sp. (assembly GCA_902764715.1). Classification (GTDB taxonomy): domain Bacteria; phylum Bacillota; class Clostridia; order Oscillospirales; family Acutalibacteraceae; genus Ruminococcoides. Next base: position 4,410 of record CACWXE010000071.1, read on the forward strand.
ATTGATCACACAAGAAGAGATCCAGGAAGCCGCCAAGCGCCTTGCCGCTCAGATCGAGCGCGATTACGCGGGCGAGGATGAGATCGTCTTTGTCGGACTGCTCAAGGGCAGCGTCCAGTTCATGGCGGATCTGCTCAAGAATATCGATATGATGTGCACGATCGATTTTATCTGTGTTTCCAGCTACGGTAAGGGCACCAAGAGCACCGGTCGTGTGAATATCATCAAGGATTTATCAGAACCTATTGATGAGAAAAACGTGATCATCGTAGAGGATATCATCGACAGCGGTAATACGCTGAACTTTATCAAAAAGTATTTCTCGGCGAAAAACGCGAAGAGCGTGCGAATCTGCACCCTGCTCAACAAGCCCGAACGCCGTGAGATCGAGATCGACGTGGATTATGTCGGCTTTGATGTAGAAGATGAGTTTGTAGTCGGTTACGGTCTGGATTATAAGGAATACTACCGCAACCTGCCCTACATCGGCGTACTCAAGCCTGAAATATACGAATGATGATTCAAAGGCCCCCTTTCCCTCAAAGGGGAAGGAGTGCAAATCGCCTCAACAGGCGATTTGGTCGGATGAGGTGAAAGCCTTTCCGATAATAGATTGACGGTATGGGGCAGAAGTGTTTCCACCTCATCCGTCACCGCCAACGAGTTGTCGGCGACACCTTCCCCTCAAGGGGAAGGCTAAGAAGGAGTGAAATATATTGAACGATAAAAAAAGTCCTAATTCCGGCAAGGTGAGGAGCCTGCTGATCTATCTGGGTATCCCGATCATCGTGATACTCGTGATGTCCTTCTTCCTCTCCCAGGGTCCGAAGGATACCACCACCTATTCCGAGGTCGTCGGTTACTTCCATGATATGAAGGTCACTGAGTTCAAGGTGGAGAGCAGCGGTTCTTCCACTAAGATCCAGATGAAGCTGGATGACGACAAGGTCATCACCCATAAGCTCATGGATTGGGAGACCTTCTGGCGTGACGTCAAGAGCGATATCGTCAAGTATGACAAAGAGCATCCCGACGCTCCCATGAAATACGATCTCACCCCCGTGGGTGACAATTCCTTCCTGCTCGAGCTGATCCCGACGGCGATACTGGTCATTGTACTGGTGCTGTTCTGGTTCTTCGTTATGCGCCGTATGAGCGGCGGCATCGGCGGCAGAGAGATGAACTTCGGCAAAGCCAAGTTCAAGAATCAGACCGACGAGAAGAAAAAGACCACCTTCGCGGATGTTGCCGGTGCGGATGAAGAGAAGGAAGAGCTCGAAGAGATCGTTGAGTTCCTCAAGAATCCCGATAAGTATAACAAGCTCGGCGCGAGGATCCCCAAGGGCGTATTGCTCGTAGGCCCTCCCGGAACGGGTAAGACACTGCTCGCCAAGGCGGTTGCCGGTGAAGCGGGCGTACCGTTCTTCTCGATCTCCGGTTCCGACTTCGTCGAAATGTTCGTCGGCGTCGGCGCGTCGCGTGTACGTGATCTGTTCGAGACCGCAAAGAAGAATTCTCCCTGTATCATCTTCATCGATGAGATCGACGCTGTCGGTCGTCAGAGAGGCGCCGGACTCGGCGGCGGTCACGATGAGCGTGAGCAGACCTTGAACCAGCTGCTGGTCGAGATGGACGGCTTCGGCGCGAACGAAGGCGTCATCATGATCGCGGCGACCAACCGTCCCGACATCCTCGACCCCGCGCTGCTGCGTCCCGGTCGATTCGACCGTCAGGTCATGGTCGGTTATCCCGATATCAACGGCCGTGAGGCGATCCTTCGCGTCCATTCACGTGAAAAGCCCTTATCGCCCGACGTCAAGCTCCGCAATGTCGCGAAGCAGACCGCCGGCTTTACCGGCGCGGATCTCGCCAACCTTCTGAACGAGGCGGCGCTGCTCTCCGCGCGCAAGAATAAAAAGGCGATCACCCAGACGGAGATCGAAGAAGCCGCCATCAAGGTCGTGGTCGGCTCCGAGAAGAAATCGAAGGTCATGAATGACCGTGAGAAGAAGCTCACCGCATATCATGAGGCGGGTCACGCGATCTGCTTCTACGCGTGTGAGACGCAGGATCCCGTTCACCAGATCTCCATCATCCCGCGCGGTATGGCGGGCGGTTATACCATGCCGCTGCCGACCGAGGATCGCAGCTATCGCTCCAAGCGTGAGATGGAGGAGGAGATCGTGGTCGATCTCGGCGGTCGTGTGGCAGAAGCCCTGATCATGGGCGATATCTCCACCGGCGCCTCCAATGATATCGAAAAGGCAACCAAGACCGCGACCAATATGGTGGTCAAGTACGGTATGTCCGAATCCTTAGGTCCGATCAACTATACCTCCGGTGACGGTGAGATCTTCATCGGCAGAGATATGGGTCACACCAAGAATTATTCCGAGGAGACCGCCAACAAGATCGATGAAGAAGTCCATCGCATCATCACCGAGGCGTATCATAAGACCGAGGATATCCTCAACTCGCATATGTCCAAGCTCCATGAGACCGCGGCATATCTGATCAAGCACGAGAAGATGTCCGGCGAGGTCTTTGCCGAAGTGATGGCGGGCACCTATACGGAGCCTGTCGAGGAAGAGATCCCCGTGATCACGGAAAGCGGATCCGAGACCGCAGAGGATAATTCTACAGAAGAATAATGAACCAATTATCGGGCGGAGCCTGACGCAATTGTCACTCCGCCTGATTCGTTGATTATAGCAGTATCATTTAGAGTAGGGGAGGGGCTTGCTCCTCCCGAGACATTGCTTTGCATTGAAAGCGTCCTGTTTGCGAACAAGCTGTATCATGCAATCAAAAAAGAAGTGAAACCATGCAAGATAAAATCGTTATCAAAGGTGCGAAAAAGCACAACTTAAAGAACGTCGACCTCGAGATCCCGCGCGATAAGCTCGTTGTCCTGACGGGGCTGTCGGGCTCGGGAAAAAGCTCCCTTGCCTTCGACACGATCTATGCCGAGGGTCAGCGCCGTTATGTCGAAAGCCTGTCCTCCTACGCGCGTATGTTCCTCGGACAGATGAAGAAGCCCGAGGTGGACTCCATCGACGGACTGTCTCCGGCGATCTCGATCGACCAAAAGACGACCTCCAAGAACCCGCGTTCCACCGTCGGTACGGTGACGGAGATCTACGACTATTTCCGACTGCTCTACGCGCGCATCGGCATCCCGCACTGTCCGAAGTGCGGCCGTGAGATCGCCCAGCAGACCATCGACCAGATCACCGACAGCGTGATGGAGATGGAGGAGGGCACCAAGATCCAGGTGCTCGCGCCGATGATCAGGGGCAAAAAGGGTGAGCACAAGGGTGTGTTTGAATCCGCCCGCAAATCCGGTTTTGCACGCGTCCGCGCCGATGGCATCCTCTATGACCTAAGTGAGGATATTGTTCTCGAAAAGAATAAAAAGCACAGCGTAGAGATTGTCGTCGACCGTCTGGTTATCAAAGAGAGCATCCGTTCGCGCCTCGCGGACAGTCTGGAAACCGCTTCTAAACTAGCGGACGGACTGGTGCTGGTCAGCGTGGTGGACGGCGAGGATATCCTGTATTCGCAGAACTACGCCTGCCCCGAGCATGGCAGCAGTATCAATGAGCTCGCGCCGCGTATGTTCTCGTTCAACAATCCCTTCGGCGCTTGTCCGAAGTGTACGGGATTAGGCGTGTTCCTGCGCGTCGATCCGTC
>CACWXE010000072.1 GCA_902764715.1 uncultured Ruminococcus sp.
GATGAAGTCTATTCGGACATCGAGTACCAGAGGGCTAAGTTCATCAGACATGATCATCACATAGCCGTATATGCAGGCAAACGCGGCGAAGGCGTCGTCAAGGCCAAAAGGCCGGAAAGGCTTTTCAAGAACAGCATAGCCACACCAAGTCTCGTTTCAGCTGTGTTCAACTGCAAATACGCTAATGCGATGCCGCTGAACAGAGTCTCAGAGGAATTCGAGAGATGCAACATCCGTATTTCCAGGCAGGATCTGGCGGGATGGATGATCAAGGTGACAGACCGTTATCTAGGACCGTATTATCGCCGGCTCAAGAGCGAGATGATGGGAGCGGATCTCATCCACGGAGATGAGACTCCTTTCACAGTAGTGGAGCGGGAGCCGGACGAAGGTCTTAAGAGCTACATGTGGGTCTACCACACATATGACCGATTCGGAGCACCGCCGATCTTTATCTATGACTACCATAAAGGCCGAGACTCCAGCATACCGGCGGAGTTCCTGAAAGACTTCAAGGGCGTCCTGGTAACAGATGGCTACCAGGTATACCACAAGCTGGCAGATGCCAGGCCCGATGAATTGAAAGTGGCGGGCTGCTGGGAGCATGCGAAGCGAAAGTTCGCTGAGCTGGTAAAGAGTCTGGACAGCAAGTCGCATACGGGCAGCGTAGCAGCGGAAGCTGTGAAACGGATCACCGCCATATACCATGTGGATAATATGGGCAAAGATATGTCAGACGCAGAGAGGCTGCAGCACAGACAGAATTCTGTGAAGCCTCTGGTAGATGCATATTTTGACTGGCTCGGCAATATTGAGACCGCATCATTGGATAAAGGCGGGAATCTTTACCGTGCGATCAGCTATTCACTGAACCAGGAGAAGTACCTGAGAGTGTTTCTTGCTGATCCGATCGTGCCAATGACCAATAACGATGCGGAACGCAGCATTCGCAAGTTCTGTGTCGGGAAGCACAGTTGGCATATTATCTCAACAAAAATGGGCGCTCAGTCCAGTGCCGTACTATACAGCATCGCTGAGACCGCCCGCGCTAACGGACTAAAGCCATTTGAATACTTTCAATACCTGCTTGAGCAGATCCTGGCTCATGCCGACGATCCGCCGGAAGAATATCTGGATGACATAATGCCGTGGTCAGATAAAATTCCGGAGCACTGCAGGAAGATCGAATTCAAATACGAGTAAGAGCCGTAAGCCCTCACAGCCTACGGCTCAATTTTTTAGGACCACACATGTGGTTTACCACTTACCAGTCAGCGGCGACAGCTGCCGGCTGTCTCACGCTCACTTGTGTATTATTCGGGCATTTTCTTCTGATCATACACAAATCTGCAGCTCATATCCCGGTAAAACGACCTTGATTCCTCCGGTTTGTGTATTATTGGACTGAAATGGAGATCTCATACACAAGATTCCGGGAAAACTTGTGTATGAGATGTGCTGATCCCGTAAATATTACACAAACAAGCAATTTCAAAAGGGCAGATCAGGCTTTTATCATACGGATTATTCTTATTGTTGCGGTATACGAGAGAAGAAAGTTTTTTGCTATCCTCTTATACTCAGTATCAACAAAACTCTTTTACTTCTGTTACTGCGTAGTATTATGTTCTTTCGATCGGTTTGCCGATTGCTTCAGGTACTTCCATATTACTTGCATAGCGTTGGATCGCGGTGACATCCATGATCGTGATCGAACCATCTTTATCGACATCAGAGAGTTCGATCGCCTGATCCGAGAGCGTGATGAGCTGTGTGTTATGGCGCTGGATCCATGTAGCGTCAAAGATCGTCACGCTGTCGTCACCGTCAACATCGGCAGCAGCCTCATTGAATACGGAAAGCGGAACACCGCTCAAATGGCGCTGGATCCATGTCACATCAAAGATGGACACGATGCCGTCATCATCCGCGTCGCCTAAAAGTACCGAAGGCGCGGGAGGAGCCTCAGTGGGAGCCTGAGTGGGTGCGGGCGGATCAGTCGGCTGTACGGGAGGATCGGTGGGAGCCTCAGTGGGCTTGGGAGGATTGGTGGGTGTTACCGCACCGGGAGTGAACGCCTTGCCGATGCGTGCCATCGGAACGGTGAGGTGATCCTCATCCTCTTTCTCCATAGAGGTCGAAGAGTCCGCGGAATAAGGCTTCGCGGCGTTATCGGACATAGACATGTCATAGGGCAGGCAGTCCATGCCGGAGGTACCGAAGGTGGACAGCTTCAGAATACCGATACCGTTGTTCTCGATGTCAGCGGCAGTGATGTCCAGATTCGCGAGCGGGATAGACATCTCATAGAACATATCCATGTTGGCGTTATGACCCTTGGTATAGAAGTCGGTGAGCGCGCCATCGACGCAGTCGCCCGGCGTTCTGCCGTTATCGGTACCCGCCTTGGGGATACTCATCAGCTTGCCGGAGAGGGTCTTGCCGTTGCCCCACTCGATGTTGATGCCGGTAGACGCTCTGGCGATGGTCAGCTCGGGATCATCGGGATCGAGGATACCCTCGTCGTCCGCGGTGTAGATGAACGGACCGTTAGAGTTATTGGTGGAGTAAGCGACGATATGATCGGCGTGCGCGTCAAAGGTATTGCCGCTTGCCCACAGGGTACCGGTCGCGGTCTCGCCGTGGGTGATATTGCCGTTACCGGTGAAGATATACATGAATACGGGAATGTTGTTGATCCAGAGGTTGCCCTGCGTCATCGGATAGTCCTCGCCGGGAGCGACAACGTCCTGAACATTCGCCATCTCATACATGATGTAAAGGTTGGTATCGTCCCACGCGGCGTACATTGCGTAATCGTCAAAGGCGATCTCGTGCATCGACCAGTGGGCATAGACGCGGGGATCGTCGTTGGCGACGCCCTGCGCGATCAGCATGGAGCTCTCCCAGTCGGACTTGTTGCCATCGACCGTGATGGTCTTGCGCTTACCGTAGCCGTTGTTGGGGTTGGTGGCATAGTTGCCGCCGACCGGATCGGAGGTGCTGCCGTCGGTAGCGGGACCTGTGGTGGATCTCTTCTTATAAGTACAGCTCTTGGTAACAGTGCCGTAGGTGTTAGTCGCGCTAATGTCGAGCTTGACGGATTCGCCTTCCGCGATATCCGCGCCGAGGGTCAGGTTGACAGAACCGTTGATCGCTGTCTGAGAACCGCCGTTGATGGTGTAGTAAGCGGAATCAGCGTCGGTAACGGTGATGGTCACGTCGACGGAGCCCTTGAAGCCGCCGCCCTCGTTGGAAACGCTGATCACGGGGACAGGATGGAATTAAATCGATCGGATAGGGTGACAGGAATCGCAAAGCAAAAAAGCAACCCAAACCGGATTGTCAAACGAAAACGGATTTGTTATAATGCTACCATACAACACAAGTGCGGTCATTCAGCACCGATAAGGAGCCAAGCATCATGAAAGATCGATATGATTATTTGCCGAACGGATATCAGGAAACCATCAAAAACGGACTGAACGCCCTGCGCGTATTCAGCCACGCTTCCTACGGCGTCGGCACTGAAGAAGAACAGCTCAACCGACTGAAGCATGAGCTCGATACCGCAGACGCGATCATGATCGGCGCGGGCGCGGGACTTTCCACCTCGGCGGGACTGACCTACAGCGGCGAGCGTTTTGAGCGATACTTCTTCGACTTCAAGCGCCGCTTCGGGATCAAGGATATGTATTCCGGCGGCTTCTACCCCTTCCCCGACCTTGAGACCCGCTGGGCATGGTGGGCGCGGCACATCTACTTCAACCGCTGCATCGACGCGCCCAAGCCTGTTTACCCGAAGCTGCTGGAACTGGTCAAGGACAAAAACTACTTTGTCATCACGACGAACGTCGATCACCAATTCCAACGCGCGGGCTTTGACAAAAGCCGCCTGTTCTATACGCAGGGCGATTACGGGCTGTTCCAATCCGTGAACCCCCAACTGCAAAAGACCTATGACAACGAAGACTGGGTCATGCGGGCAATGGAGACGCAGGGCTTTGTCAAAGACGAGAACGGCGTGTTCCAAGTGCCCGAGGATCAAAGCATCACCATGCGGATCCCGACCGAGCTGATCCCGCAATGCCCCGATGACGGAAGCGATGTGGTGATGAACCTGCGCTCCGATGACAGCTTTGTCGAGGATGAGGGCTGGCACAGGGCGTCGGCGGCGTACTACGACTTTCTCAAAAAGCACGAGAACGATCATGTGCTCTTCCTCGAACTCGGCGTCGGCAGTAATACCCCCCGTCATCATCAAGTATCCGTTCTGGCAGATGACGCTCGCGAACGACAAGGCGGTCTATGCCTGCCTGAATTACAGCGAAGCCGACTGTCCCGAGGAGATCGCCGTGCAGTCGATCTGTATCAGCGACGACATCGGCGCGATTTTGGACAAGCTGAAAGCATAATGAGGAGGAATCCCCTCCCCTACAGCACAAGCGTGAGGAACGACCCTCACGCTTTTTGTATATCGATCATAAAAAAGGAGCCGAAAAATCGGCTCCCTTATCAGCGATCCAGCAGGTCGCGATAGATCATCAGGTCGTCATCTCTGAACACATTGAAGATGACCTTGATATCGCTGCCTGTTGTTTTTTTATACTCTTTAACCGTGTTGACGGCGATCTGAGCCGCCTCACGCTGCGGGAATCCGAACACGCCTGTCGAGATACAGCAAAAGGCGATGCTCTTGCATCCGTTCTCCTCGGCAAGCTTCAGGCAGGAGAGGTAACAGCTTTTGAGCAGTTCGCAGTGCCGATCATTCAGCCCGCCGCTGACGATCGGACCAACCGTGTGCAGAACAAATTTGCTCGGCAGATTGTAGCCGGGCGTGATCTTCGCCTGACCCGTCGGCTCCTCGTGACCCTGCTCGCGCATGATCTCGTAGCACTTGTAGCGCAGGGGTAATCCCGCGGCGCTATGGATACAGTTTACAATCATTATCCGAATCACACATTTGGGCAGAAAGGGACGAAGCGCAGGTTTTATCTGCGTTTTCAGTTCCCTCAAACAGCTCGGAATAATCCTCGTCGGAACAGCCCTTGATGAAGATATGGCAGACGCGTTCGCCGTTCTCGGTGGTAACATAGATTCGTTCCACTACCGATCGAATAAGCGAGGTCAGCACCTCCGGCTTTGCTTCCTTCGCGTATTCAGCAAAGGACAGCAGAACCTTTCTGATCTGTTTTAGTTCCGTTTCGATGTTGCGGGATTCGCTTTTCAGCGCTTCGATCCTGCTCAGAACCGCTTGCTGTTTTTCGAGCTCGTCCTTCAAGCTGTTGATGTCCTCTTGATAGAACGGCTTGATGTCGTCGTCGTCGCGCATATTTCTGATTTGCGCCGCAATGTCGGCTTTTATCTTTTCGACCGCTTTCTTTGTATCGCGATACTCTCGCTCATTCTCGTCGGAAAGGATCAGCCTGTCGATGCGCTCCTGTATCAGCTCATAGTAGTATTCGCTGTTCTCGTCGTTGATCTCGGATAGCTTCTTTACGACAAATTCATCTGTCAGCACACCGTCAACAGCGATAAAACCGCATTCCTTTTTACGGTAGCCGGGGCAGGTATATTTGAAGCGTGGTTTGCCGTTCGTCCATCGGTCGGATTCGGAGGTGACGTTCAGCCGCTTTCCGCAATACGGACAGTGGATCAGTCCGGCAAGCAGCGCGTTAGTACGCCTATGCGGACGGTTATATCTCTTAGCGATCTCCGCCAACAGCTTTTGGGTCTGTATCCATTCCTTTGAGGATATGATCCCTTCGTGTCGGCCGACCGCGATGATCCACTCTGACACATCCCTGTTTCTCCTGCCCTGTGAGAACTTAGGATTGAAGAATGTGGAATCATCGTCCTCGATCTTATACTGATCAGTTCTATTATACACTGAAATGCCCGAATGTCCATCATAATCGCCGTATTTGTAGACGGTTGCTTTTGCTTCGTTTTCAGCTCTGAGATATTCGCTTTCAATTCGTAGGTATTCCTCGCTGATAGGCTTCGGCATCCAAATATTCATCAATCCACGAAGCAGATCCTTCTGCCCCTGTTCATCATTCGGGATTCTGTAATGGCTGAGTTGGGAACGATCCTTTTGCAGTTCTTTGATCAACCAGATACGTTGTTCTTCATGCGTCATATAGATTAACTCCTTTTCTCGCCGCGATTTCTTTCAGCTTGGCGAAGTGTTCCCTGTGGGGGATCACACGCCGCGTCTCCCAATTTCCTATTGTGCTTAGCGACACACCGATCATGCGTCCAAAATCTATTTGCTTCATATGATAGTTGCGTCGGATGGCTTTCACGACCTCTCCGAACTCACTTTCGCAGAATTCCTTGTATTCGTCCTTGATCAGAACGGGTGTTTCATTCAGGCTTTTGATGGAAAGACCATTATCGTTTGCCGCCTGTTCAATCTGCTTATAGTATTTCAGTTCGGGAACACAAATGTTTTTCTCCCACCTGGCGACTGCTTCTCCCGTACAGCCGAGTATCCTGCCAAATTGATTTAAGCCGCAGCCGCAAGCTATGCGGATGCTTTTGATCTTCCTGCCGCAATCAGCTTGGATAAAGCCCTGATAGTCGCTTACATAATAGTCGGGGTCGGCGTTGAGTCTATTCAGATCGATTCCGACTTCTCGCGCCGCTTGCTTGATTGGTTCATAGTATTTGCGCAGAGGCTTTGCACGGTCGATTTCCCAATGTTCGAGCGTTTGCCAATCACAACCGATCTTTTCAGCGAACACCTTTGTCACAACGCCATGCGCTAATCGGATCTGCCGTATCTTCTTTCCGCAATCGTGCTCGATAAAGACAGCATATTCATCCGTATAGGTATCAGGGTCATCTATCAGCTTTCTGACATCGAAACCGGCTTCGATCGCCATTCGTTTGATTTGCCGATAGCTCTCACGGCTTGGGCGACGGTTATTTAATTCATCCTCCCATGTGCTTTCATTGGAGCGGGTAAAGCCTAACCTTTCCGAAAACTGCTCCTGCGTTAAGCCGCTTTGAATTCGGATCGTTCGGATACGCTTACCATATCCGGGCTTGCAAAACTCAGTATATTCATCCAAGAGTAATGAGCTTTTGATGTTTAAAGCGTCGGCGATTACGCTTGCGGATTCATAATACAGCGCCATATTGTTACATTCATAATCTTGGATTTTCCCAACCGGGATCCCTGTCGCCGCGCTCAGTTGCTCTCTCGTCATACCGTGCGCCTCACGGTAATGCCGAAGAATATGGCAATAATCCTTTTGCAGTTGTAACGGATTGAAAGTATATATTAAATGTATCAGGCACTTGCCTTGAATGATGTGATAGGTCTGTGTGTGATTAAGTAAGGTATTGCGTTGTCGATGCAGTTGTGCAGCGGTACAAAGCATCCGAGCATTTGAGAATTCGCGGCATTGACGATTGCGTCACACGCGAGAGTGGTGATATCGCCCTGCCACAGATAGAGATCCCCTTGTATCGGCGCTAAGTCCGCGAGGCGCGTGATCCCCCTTTCGGCGATATCCTGCCGCAGATACTCGCCCTCTATCCTGCGGTATTCCTCGTCGATCGGCGCGGGCTCCCACACATTCATCATCGCGCGCAACAAGCGCTTTTGCTCCGCGGCAGTCATATTTTGAGGCGTATCATCCTCAAATCGCCTGTCATTCTGCCCGAGCGCTTTGATCAGATACAGTCGGCGTTCTGTCTGGGTCATGGTTTCACTCTCCCCTGTCGATTTCATTTTGATTGTATCATCAAAAACGGAGGAAGTAAAGCGCTTTTGTCACGAGAGATCGAGGACAGCAAAAAAGCAGGCGTATCATACGCCTGCTTTATGTTTTATATTAGGTTGAGAGTGCCACGGGGAACCCTCAGTCAGCGTCAACAAGTTGTCGCTGACAGCTCCCTTAGGAAAGGGAGCCTTTGCTCTCGCAATGACAATAATCAGCCAAGGATATGGAACTGAACGACCAGCGCCGCGAATACGATGGAGACCATCGAGAGCAGCTTGATCAGGATGTTGATGGAGGGACCCGAGGTATCCTTGAAGGGATCGCCTACGGTGTCGCCGACAACAGCCGCC
>CACWXE010000073.1 GCA_902764715.1 uncultured Ruminococcus sp.
ACATAGAAACGACCGATAACCATCTTTTGCTCAGAGATATTGTAAACCATCAAAAGTACTATCTTACCGTGTATGCTTATCGCAATGACAGTCCTGATCCGGTCTGTGCTCCCTCACGTACCGATTGGGAGAAAGAAGTTGTCTTTGTTGCGCCCGGTACCGATGAGTGGGAATTCATTGCGGGCTTTACAGATGACTACGGTACGGCGATTATCACGGGTTGGCGCGGCAGCGGCAGCAGCGCTGAAGTCCCGGGCGATCTTCTCGGTACGCAGGAGGTGTCTCTGGACAAAACCTTCCGCAACAATACCCGACTTCGTAAGGTCATCCTGCCTGACAACACGACGGAGTTGTGGAATGTATTTGAGGGCTGTACCGCGTTGCAAAGTATTACGATCCCCGCGTCGGTTACCTATATATCTGACAGATGCTTTGCCGGCTGTACTTCTCTGAAAAGTGTGATGTTCGATCGTGATATTGGTATTTACAGCATACCGTCAAACGCTTTCGAAGGTTGTACGGATGTGACGTTTTACGGCTATGGCGAGGATAACGCCGCGTATCAGTTTGCACAGGAGAACGGCTATCGCTATGTCGATCTGGATCAAATCCTGATCGGCGATGTAGACGGTGATGGCGAGGTCAATATCATCGATGCGACGGTTATCCAAAGAGCATTGGCAGGTATCGCCGTACCCTCTTCTTGTGACGAGAAAGCCGCTGATGTTGACGGCGACGGCGATATGACAATCGTAGACGTCACCTATATCCAACGATATCTTGCGGGGATGGAGGTACCTTACGTGATCGGAACAAATTGTACCTGATTGTTTGGCCGGTAATGCCCTTGATGTGATCAAATATTACTACGCATTATCAAAGAAAAAGGATTACTGAATTCAAACGAAAGATATGACTTGCATTTACTTTTACAATTAAGGATTTTACCACAATTAAGGGGTGGTCCGGCGAACTCAAAGTCCCGTTTATTGTCAAAATAATGTTGTATAATAGATCCAGTCGGTAAAAAAGACCGACTGGGTCTTCTCTTTTCATCGTCTTCTCATTCCGGATCAAACAAGAATAGCTGCACAAATTACATAGGACGTGAGGCCTGATTCCTGCTGGTCGGCGCCATCTGTCCTGTGTTCCGATCCGAAGATCGAGACTAAAAGTAAAGGAGAAATGTGTTGTGAATAAAACGAATAATCTTTTTTCAGCCTTTGAAGGAGAGGCTTTCGAATGAAGGTCTCGAGCTTCAAGAGCTATGATGAGCTTCCGCTTTTCATCAATGCCGAAACGCTGAGCGACGTGCTCGGGATATCCAAATCGAGCGCCTATGAGCTGATGCGTGAGGAGGGGTTCCCCTCGGTACGTATCAGTTCGCGCATCGTTGTTCCGAAGAAAGCGTTCATCGAGTGGATCAACCGGCGCATGGGTCAGGAGAAATGAGCCGTGCAAAGTATCTGAACAGGGATCCGATCAGTAACAGCTTTATCGGTCCCAATGAGATCTTTGCAATCGATCTTTCGAGCACGGCGATTGCGATTTACTGCTACCTGCTGTGCTGTGAAGATCGCAAGACCTATACCTGTTACCCGTCGTTTCGGGCAATCGGCAAGGCGGTCGGAGTCACCAAAAAGACCGTTGAAAAGTATGTCCGCGAGCTGGAAGAGAAGCGTTTGATTGAAACAAAACGCACTCATATGGCGGCAAAGGATGGGAAAATCCTGAAAAGCAATCTGGAATATCATATCCTGCCGATACAGGAGGCGCTGTCGTATTATCATGAAAACAAGATTCATGAATTTGCTGCCGAGCAGAAGCGGACAGAACAACGAAAAATGTTCAGGGATTATTACTTGGACAAGGCCGGCTGAATCAACTAACCGACAACAAAGGCTGTACCGTCAGCAGGAGGTACAGCCTGACAAAAATCACGCGATGATCCGAAAGGAAGGTAAGGATGAGAAAGAATAAAGCAGACGCATTAGCTGGCAGATATTATGTCCATCGCGAATACAATTCCCCATTGCCGACGGAGGATTTCTCTTCGACTCAGGCAAAGAAACGGAAAAAATATAAAAAACTCAGGACGCAAAACGGCGACGATCTGATGAAAAAAGAGGTCCGTCCCGTGCGATTTGTCGTCGACGGTTTGCTCCCGCGCGGGCTGAGTATCGTCGCGGGAAAGCGCAAAGAAGGCAAGTCTTGGCTCATCCTTGATATGTGTTTTTCGGTCGACGCCAGAGAAAAATTCTTCGATCATGACACCGAACAGGGAACGGTTTTGTACTTGGATTTAGAAGATCCCGAGACAAGATTGATCCAGCGCGCTCATGAGATCAGAGATATTATTCCGTCCAAGTTCCATGAAGCGACAAAGGCGGCAAAGCTCGACAAAGGTCTTGCAGAACAGATCGAAGAGTTTGTTAAAGAGCATCCGGACACCAATCTTGTTGTCATCGATACGCTCCAAAAAATCCGCAAGCCGAAGGGCGACACTTACGCGGGAGATTACGACGCGGTTTCAAAGTTAAAAACGCTCGCGGATAAGCTCAATATCGCCGTCGTTTGTATCCATCATACGCGCAAAATGAAAGCAAAAGACACCTTCGATTCGGTGCTTGGTTCGACAGGTTTGACTGCGGCTGCCGACGGTATTTATGTCCTCGAAAGACACACCGACGGCAAGCCTCACGGAAATCTTTCTTACATCAGTCGCGATATGCCCGACGGAGAAATCCCCGTGCGATTTGATCGTGATACCTGCCGCTGGTATCCGATCACCGATTCCGAGATAGAAATGGAACTGCTGTACAGCGATGATGCGATGGTTGCGCTGATTGATTTCATGAAACGCGAGACGATTTTTGAAGGTACCGCGACCGAATTGTGTGATCAATTATCCCTTCATATCGGCGCGAATAATTTCACTGCAAAGCTCAGTAAATATGAAAAATCACTCCGCAGTTTGGGTATCGAATACACAAAAGAAAGACATAAAACACAACGGTTACTCACCGTGATTTACACGGCGAATAATAACGGTGACGATGAAACGATGATTTCGCCATACCCGGTTGAGAATATAAAAAGCGCTTAGAAATGCGGCTTTACGTGTTTTAAACCACCGTCATTTGAATAATCATCGTCATTCTTTTTCTGCTGTTTCAGTAGTTTGACGCAAATGGATTTTAAGCAGGTAAAAGCGAGGGTCGCCTTTGGTGCTCCCCCGCAAATCACATCGGAAGGCAGAGCCGACCGTTTCGCCTTTCTTTCAGGATTTGTTTAGGTGGGTTGCAAAAGGGTCGTCCCGATTTGGAGGTTTATCATGAAAAAAGAGAGATTCAATACCTATCTTGACGAAGAATTAAGCAAGAAAATGACCGCGGCGATGGAGCTTTCCGACGTCAGCTCCGAGAGCGAATTCATCTGAAAAGCGGTGGAGTATTATGATATGAAAAAGATCAGAACTGGGGACAATCGATGTAGCATTGTCCGGAATAACTGGGTGTAAACGAAGAAAAGAATTCTCTGCATTAACAAAGAAAAGGTTCCTGATTTTTCAATTATTATTACACCAACCAAAGAAAAAACATTCAATGGAAGGAAGATGAAAATGTACAAAAACTTTGATGAAATACCGGTCATGTTATCGGTTCCGCAAACCGCTGATGTGCTCGGTATATCCCGCGTCAGCGTGTATAAACTTGTGAAGACGGATAAGAGCTTTCCCGCTGTTGTCATGGGAAGCAGAATATCCATCCCGAAGGAGCAGCTCAAAGAGTGGATAGACATGAAGGCAAAGAGATAAACCGCAGCAGCATTGGTTTAACAGTTTCTTATCATTTTGGGGATAGACTTGTGTGAATAAGTGTGGTATGTTGTTGTACTTGAAAAGGAGGGATTATTGAATGTCAAAAAGGCAAAACGGCGAAGGAACACTTCGCAAAAGAAAAGACGGACGATGGGAAGGCCGCTTCAATGCCGGTGTTGATGAGAGCGGCAAGCCGAAGGTCAAATATATCCTCGCCAAGACACAGGCTGAATGCGCGAAAAAGCTCAAGGAAGCCATTGAGTTATATGAAAGGGATCGGGTGATATCCGAACGCTGCACCTTCCTCACGAATCCCAACCCGACATTAAGTGAATGGTCACGGATTTGGCTGGATTCCTACTGCAAAGGCATTATCCGTGATTCGACCTATGAGAACTACGAGTTCTTCTTCGAACGCTATCTGAACCCTCGTATCGGTGATGTACAGCTCCGATCCCTGACCACTATCATGTGTCAGCAGGTGCTGATGGATCTGTACACACATGGCAGACTGATCGACACCTCAAAAGGCAAGGCTGGGACCGGTTACAGCCTGAAAACAGTCAAGAACGTCAAAATCGCCTTCCAAGCCTGTCTGCAAAAGGCAGAGGATGAGGATCTGATCCCAAAGAACCCGGTAAAAGGAGTTAAGCTCCCGAAGCTCCAGAAGAAGGAAATGAAAACCTTGAAGGTGAATGAGCTGAGCGCCTTCCTCAACGAAACGATCCGCTCCGACTGCTACGAATTCTACTTCCTTGAGATCACGACAGGGCTGAGATTAGGAGAGATCCTTGCGCTCGAGTGGGAGGATCTGGATGAGGAAAACAAAACGATCCGAGTGAACAAGCAGGTCAGACGCTCGAAGAACGGTCTGGAGGTATCAACGCCGAAAACACAAGCATCCATACGCACAATCAGCATCAGCGATGAATGCCTGAGATTGCTGAAAGGACTGAAGAGCAGAATGCCCGTAGGAACGAAGCTGATGTTCCCGTCACCGGTCAGCGGTACCTATTACGATCCCAAGACAATAACGCATCGTCTGCACAGGATCCAGAAGAGAGCGGGCGTACCGCAGATACGCTTCCATGACCTCAGACACAGCTTCGCGACTCTGTCCATCGAGCAGGGCATGGACATCAAGACGATCTCGCATATGCTCGGTCATACGGACGCGGGATTCACGATGAACACATACATGCACGTGACCGACGCCATGCAGCAGAACGTGGCAGACACGATGGGCAGATTGCTGACAGCGAAAAAAGATGACAAGAGAAAGAAAGTCGTGGACTTCCCGGCGTAATATAGATGAAAAAGCAAATCGGCAGGAGAGATCCTGCCGAAAACTTTTATGAAAATACTTGTTAATAATCATCTAAGCGATAATTATATTGTCCTTGCTACAACCATAACTTTTGTAATAATACTTCTTAGTTTTTCACCGTCAATACAGTATTCTAGGATTTCATCCGCAGTATCAGCAGTAAAGCCATAAATATCCGTTATCTCTTCATGACTCTCAACGTTATAGTACTTCCCATCTTTGATATAATATCCTTCCCCAATGTTTATTCTACCATCCTTATCATATGTGATTGAATATGATTTACCTTTCCAAATAAACTCGATCTCTCCACCGCATCTGATACACCATTTGAATTCACTAATAGTACTAAAGCTGTATTCATCATATAAACCATCATTATTGTTACACATATTGACAATCCTTTCATACGATTTGAATTCAGGCGCGCCATCCGGATAATTGATATATTTACCGAATATTGGTCTACCGCTATTTTCATCCCAATCAATAATATGATCATGTGGATTGGTGTGAATAAGGGGTCTGTTGTGATCGGAAAAATGCCTTTCTTTTGTTGCTCTGCCTTCTTCTCCAATTTTTGTCCAACGCTTTTCACCATTTTTGGTAAATGTTTCTTTGATTTCACCCGGTTCACCTAACAGTCTCTTGTCCTCTTCTTTTTTCGGTATCCATTTACCGCCGTAGGCGCTGCCGGATCCCTTACAAAAGAATCCCGGCGGCTGAACGCATATCTTGTGAACAATTCTAACATTCTCAGTATGCTTTGGCAAGCCTTTCTTTTCTTCGTTCAGGTATTTCCATCCGCTCAGCTCATAGTCGACATAGATGATATCTCCCCGCATTTC
The DNA here is from genome assembly GCA_902764715.1 of uncultured Ruminococcus sp. Classification (GTDB taxonomy): domain Bacteria; phylum Bacillota; class Clostridia; order Oscillospirales; family Acutalibacteraceae; genus Ruminococcoides. The sequence goes on from CACWXE010000073.1 coordinate 5,996, forward strand.
TTCAAACGGCTCACTGTAGCAGATGATTTTTCTCGGAGCAATGCGCCTGAGCATTTCGTTATAGCCTTTCATAAAGAAATCTTTTTGATCGGCATGGTGATTATGTTCCTGCACCATATAGGTTGAAACGGCTACGATACTGCCCTTAGGAATTCCCTCAAAACAAAAGTCGAAGGTATCCTCATTGCCCCAATTTACCGTTGGGATCACTCTTATACCCTTATTTGCCAGATAAGCACCGCTCCAGCGGTTGCGAAATGTATTGTATAATTGAAGCGTTCTGTTCATTTCAATATACATGCTGAAATCAGGTGATAGAACGGCTTTATAATTCTTCAGTTTGTCAACAAAGCTGTCGGGCTTTTGCCATAGCTTTTCAAACTTATAATCATAAAGGAAAAAGTGTACCATTCTGTCAAAATGATCATCATCAGAAATGGCTCTGTCAAAACCGATCAATAACAGATCATCAAGATCTGCGTCTGAAAAGTTGTCTTTAGGGATGATCGGGATATTGAATTTTCCCGCACCTTCGAATTGATTCCTTAAGAATAATCCGCTTGTTCTGTAGTTGTAGTTTTCTTCTGTCATATTTATCCTCCTATAAGTCCTTTCACTTATGGCGATAAAACAGAAAAAGTTGCATAAAACTATGCAACAAAACGAAAATCTTTCAAAAAATTATCTGATGTTTATGATATTATACTGCGAAATAGCGCTCAAAATCTTTGTGAATATTCCAAGAACGAATTATAGATTATTTGCGTTGTGGTCAAATTGTGGTCAAAAACGGTTTTGCCCACAATTATTTGGGCTAAATCTGACGGCTTTTTTGAGCTGATTTCATAGAGAAAAACAAATAATCAAACGAGCTGAGCACCTGAAAAACCCACTGTTTAAGCCAAAGTTGAGCAAAAAACGATAGCTCCCGATACACGAATGTATCAGGAGCTATCATGGCGCGCTGGAAGGGACTCGAACCCCCGACCTTTTGGTTCGTAGCCAAACACTCTATCCAGCTGAGCTACCAGCGCGTATGTTGCTGCGGGTAATCTCACACTAAAGGCGAGCTACCGGCGCGTATGTTGCTGCGGGTAATCTCACACTAAAGGCGAGCTACCGGCGCGTACAATGTTTACGGCTTACTGCCGTACTTGATAGTTTATCACACTTCTTTGTAAAATGCAAGTAAAAGTTTGAGAAAATGAGAAAAAGAATTTTTGGCAAGGTGCATAATTCCGGGCGCGATTGACCGAAAAGCCCGAATATGGTAGAATATGGGCGACGAAAAGCGAGGGATTTGTATGAAGCAGAATCTTGACAAAAAACCGATCGTGATCCTCGGGCCGATGGAGAGCGAGTCGGCGTGGCTGATCGATCAGCTTGATCAACCGATGGAAAACGCCGTCGGCGCGTATACCTTCCGTGAGGGCAGGATCGACGGTTATCCCGTCGTGGTTTGCCAATGCTACATCGGCGTGGTCAACTCAGCCGCCGCGACAGCGCTCGCGATCGAGCGGTATGATCCGCTGTGCGTGATCATCCAGGGCACCTCGGGCGCGCACGATCCCGAGCTCCATCAGGGCGATATCATCCTCGGCGAGGATCTCGTGGAGTTGGGCAGCTTTTATACACAGCACCGCGACGAGGGACAGGGCTCGGCGATCTTTGATTGGACACAGCCCGGCGCTGAGATCAAGGTGAATGACGGGATCGACCGCGTCAATGTCCTGCACAGCGACAGCCGTATTCTTGGAATTGCCGATACCGTTCCGTATGCGGACGGCAGGGTGAAGCGCGGCGCCATCGGCGCGGCGGATATCTGGAACCGCGAGCTGGATGTGATCGCCCATCTGCACCGCACCCTCGGCACCGATTGCGAGGAGATGGAGGGCTTCGGCGTCGCGCAGGTATGCGCCCAACTCGGCGTTCCGTGCGCGGATATCCGCGCCATCAGCAACAGCGAATGGCACCCTCAGGAAGAATTCAACGAAAAATACGGCGAACAATATCCGCTTCCTCCGGGACAATCCGGAGTGAGGGGAAGGTGCTGAACGTAGTGAAGCGGATGAGGTGGAAACGTTTCCTTTTCACAAATTATATTGAATGATCGGATAGGTTTCCACCTCATCCGACCAATTTGCCTTTGACACACGTGTTCGGCAAATTGCCCACCTTTTCCTTGCGGGAACGGCAACCCTTTTGGGCTTTGCCCATTTCCCCCAATCAGGGGAATCTCCTCAAGGGGGAAGGTTTTTTATGGAGGACAATATGGAAAAATACAGGATCGAGCGCGACTCGATGGGCGAGATGCAGGTACCCGCAGAGCGGTACTGGGGCGCCCAGACGCAGCGCAGTTTTCAGAACTTCCCGATCGGATGGGAGAAGATGCCCGCGGCGATCATCCGCGCCTTTGCGCTGTTGAAAAAGGCGGCGGCGCAGGCGAATCACGACCTTAAGCCCGAGAAGATGACCGAGGAAAAACGCGCGGCAATCACCAAAGCGTGTGATGAGATCATAGAAAACAAGCACGCTTGTGAGTTCCCGCTGGTGGTCTGGCAGACCGGTTCGGGTACGCAGAGCAACATGAACGTCAACGAGGTCGTTGCCAACCGCGGCAACGCCATCGCAGAGAAAAAGCTCCTGCACCCCAACGACGACGTCAATATGTCGCAGAGCTCCAACGACACCTTCCCGACCGCCATGCATATCGCGGCGGCGACGGCGATCAGAACGGAGCTGATCCCCGCGGTCGACATCCTGATCGCGACACTGAAACGTCTGGAAAAAGAGAATGAGGGCGTTGTCAAAAGCGGCAGAACACATTTACAGGACGCGGTGCCGATCTCGTTCTCTCAGGAGGTATCGGGCTGGCGCGGTATGCTCGAAGCCGACCGTGAACAGCTCGAAAAATCGCTTGACGGGCTCTGTCAGCTTGCGATCGGTGGTACGGCTGTCGGCACGGGGCTGAACGCGCCCGATGGCTTTGGTGAAAAGGTCGCTGAAAAGCTCAGCCAAAGTACGGATATGCCCTTTGTCAGCAACCCCAACAAATTCCATGCGCTCACCTCGCTGGATCGGATCGTGTTCGCGCACGGCGCAATGAAGGCGCTGGCGGCGGATATGATGAAGATCGCCAACGATATCCGCTGGCTCGCGTCGGGACCCCGCTGCGGTCTGGGCGAGATCTTCATCCCCGAGAACGAGCCCGGTTCCTCCATCATGCCCGGCAAGGTCAACCCCACCCAGTGCGAGTCGATGACCATGATCGCCGTGCAGGTGATGGGCAACGACGCGACCGTCGGCATGGCGGCGTCGCAGGGCAACTTCCAGCTCAACGTCTTTTTGCCTGTGACGGCATACAATTTCCTGCAATCCGCGCGGTTACTGACGGATGGTATCCTTTCGTTCAACGAGCGCTGTGTCAGCGGCATCACCGTCAATAAGGAAAAGATGAGTGAGAATCTGCACCGCTCTCTGATGCTGGTCACCTCGCTCAATCCGTATATCGGCTATGACAACGCCGCCAAGGTGGCGAAAAAAGCGCATAAAGAGAACCTCTCTCTCAAAGAAGTCTGCTTGGATTTAGGCTTCATGAGTGAAGAGGAATTCGATAAGGTATTCCATCCCGAGGAATTGATATAATGATAACTGTAGGGCGGGGGCTCGCTCCCGCCGCAACCTACCGAACAGGAGTAAACTATGAACATCAGAGAAGAATCATTACAAAAGCATTATGAATGGCAGGGTAAGCTGGAGGTCACCACACGCTGTGACATCAACACCCGAAAGGATCTTTCCCTTGCCTATACCCCCGGCGTAGCGGAGCCCTGCATGGTCATTCATGAGGATATCGATAAAAGCTATGAGCTGACCCGCCGCCATAATCTGGTAGCGGTTGTCACCGACGGTACCGCGGTACTGGGATTGGGCGATATCGGCCCCGAGGCGGGTATGCCCGTCATGGAGGGCAAATGCGCGCTGTTCAAGGAATTCGCCGACGTCGACGCGTTCCCGCTGTGCATCCGCAGTAAGGATGTAGACGAGATCGTGAGAACCATCTATCTGATCTCCGGCTCCTTCGGCGGCATCAATCTTGAGGATATCAGCGCCCCGCGCTGCTTTGAGATCGAGCGCAAGCTCAAGGAGATCTGCGATATCCCCGTGTTCCACGATGACCAGCACGGTACGGCGATCGTCGTCGCCGCCGCTCTGCTGAACGCGCTCAAGGTCGTCAAAAAAGAGATGGGTGAGATCAGAGCGGTGATCAACGGCGCCGGCTCGGCAGGCGTCGCGATCGCGAAGCACCTCATGCGGATGGGGCTGAATAACGTGGTGATGTGCGACAGTGTCGGTATTATCTTTGAGGGTGATCCGAGGCTGAATCCGGCAAAGGCGGAGATCGCTAAGCTCACCAACCGCGAGAAGCTCAGCGGTACCCTCGCCGACGCGATGAAGGGTGCGGACGTCTTTATCGGCGTATCTGCTCCGGGCGTCGTCAGTGATGAGACGATACAGAGCATGGCGAAGGATCCGATCGTGTTCCCGATGGCGAACCCGACTCCCGAGATCATGCCCGATCTCGCAAAGGCGGCGGGCGCCGCTGTCGTCGGTACGGGACGCTCGGACTTCCCGAATCAGGGACGCTCGGACTTCCCGAATCAGATCAACAACGTGCTTGCCTTTCCGGGCATCTTCCGCGGCGCGCTGGATTGCCGCGCGACCTGCATCAATGAGGAGATGAAGATCGCCACCTCATACGCGCTCGCGTCGATGATCCCCGAGAGCGAGCTGAGCGCCGATTATATCATCGTGTCCGCCCTTGACAAAAGCGTAGGCAGAGTAGTCGCCGACGCGGTCATGAAGGCGGCAAAGGAAACCGGCGTCGCAAGAATATAGTTGCACGAAGGCTCCCTTTGGTAAAGGGAGCTCCCACGGGAGTGGGTGAGGGATTGCACAAAATGATTGAGTATAGCGAGAACCATAATAAAAAAACCGCTCAGCGCTGAGCGGTTTTTGATTATTGTTCCATTTATCATCTCTTGTAAAAGCGGAACAAATCGGCGTTAATGGTAGGGGAGGGGCTTGTTGCTCAGCCGCAGACGGCACCCCTCTGCCCTTCGGGCACTTCCCCGGCGGGGAGACCCCTCCCGAGAGATTGCCGATCACTGCCGCCTAACGCGGAGCAGATCAACGTTTATTGTAAGAATGACGGGCATATAGAATGTAGAAAACAGAAGATAGGACATAAGTATGTGCCATGCGGACGAGCAATGCTCGTCCCTGCGTCAAACTATTATCTTATTCATACAATATCCGCATATTCTATCGGCACGATCTTTTGCAGATCGTCCGGCGCCATCTCGATCTGGTGCCCGATCTTGCCGCCGCTGAAAAAGACGGTCGGATAATCCCGCGCGGTTTGGTGGATCGTGGTGCGGAATTGCTTTTTCATCCCGATGGGGGAGCAGCCGCCGTGGATGTAGCCTGTCAGGGGCAGCAGCTCTTTGCTTTTGATCATGGCGATGCTTTTCTCGCCGACTGCCTTTGCCGCCTTTTTGAGGTGCAATTCACCGTCGACCGGCACCATAAAGACATAGTAGTTCTTGCTCGCGCCCTGCGTCACCAGCGTTTTGAACATCCTGCCGGGCTCCTGTCCCAGTGCTTCGACGACCTCCATACCGCTGATCGCGCCCGAATGGCTGTAATCGTGGCTTTCATACGGCAGCTTGTGCTGTTCGATGATCCGCATGACGTTTGTTTTTTCCGCTTTCTGTTTCTTCATATTATCACCAATTCAATAGTCATCCTAAGGATGAGATTGCCGCATCGGGCTTGCCCTCCTCGCAATGACGATCAATATGCGGCTGTGGCAATCTCAACCTATTTTAACGCAGAACGATCCATTTTGCAAGCGTTGACACATATTTCGCTTCATGCTACAATTACCTAAAAACAGTCATTGCGACGCCGCAGAGGTTATCGTCGCGTCGGGCTTGCCCTCCTCGCAATGACGATCGATATGCGGCTGTGGCAATCTCAACCGAATTGGTGAAGCATATGAAACTTTCTCACATCGATCAATCCAATGAATTCGACTTCGGCAAAACATCCCGGAACTACGCCGCTTTCCGTGATATCTACCCCGAGAGTATGTATGAAAAGCTGATAGAGCTGGGGATCGGCAAAGAGGGGCAGCAGCTCCTCGACCTCGGCAGCGGTACGGCGATCCTGCCGATGAACCTGTACCATACGGGCGCGTATTTCACCGCGACCGATATCGCTCAGAACCAGATCGCCGTCGGCAAGGCGCTCGCGCGACAAAAGGGCATGGAGCGGATATCGTTCAAGACCTGTTCCGCCGAGGATACCGGCTTTGACGATCATACCTTTGACGCGGTGACGGCGGTGCAGTGCTTTCCGTATTTTGACGCGGAAAAGGCTTCCGCCGAGATCGTGCGCGTGTTAAAACCGCACGGGCTGTTCTGCAAAATACTGGTGGACTGGCTGCCCTTGGAGGACGCCGTGATCGCCGAGATGATTGCGCTGGTGCAACAGTACAATCCCGCATGGAGTCCCGAGGGCTTCAACGATGAAGCATATCGCTTTCCGAGTTGGGCGGAGGGTCGCTTTACGGCTGAAAAGATCATCACCTATGATGAGGCGCTCGTTTTCACCAAAGAAGCGTGGCTGGGCAGGGTGCTGACCTGCCGCGGCGTCGGCGCTTCACTTTCTCCCGAAAAGGTGAAGACATTTGAAGCGGAATACCGCCGCACCCTCGAAAAATACGACGAGCCGTTACATCTCAAGCATCGCATCCATATCGAACTCTACCGTTCGATCAAATGATAAAAGACCGCCGCAGACCGTTGATGGATCTGCGGCGGTTCTTTATGCGGCTAATTCCTTTGGCTCTTCGATGAGATAGTCATCGGCGTTGTCCATCGCGACCAGCAGATCGTCGTCGAAGTCGAGCTTGCTGATAGCGAGAAACATCGCGGAGTCGGAGCATTTTGCCTTTCCATAGCTGTTGGAGTTTTCTGCCAATTTGCAGTAAAAGCGTGCGTCATCAAACATAAAATCACCTCATACAATCTTTTTCAATACAGTTTACAGTTGTTCCTGTGATTCTGCTTGAATGAAAGAGTAGATGTCCATATCAAATCATGCAATTTGAAAAAAGAGTGTATAAAAGTGAAAACGGGGGTAGAAAAAT
>CACWXE010000074.1 GCA_902764715.1 uncultured Ruminococcus sp.
TTCGTAGGTCGTCATTTCTTTTCACCTTTCTTTTGATGTTTTTCATTATATCACATCTTTGGGTGTTTGACGACTCTACTTACATGATAACACTCCATTGATACGTTTCGGCGGGAGCATTCCTCGGCGGAGACGCCTCCCCCACTGTCACTTCGTGACGTCTCCCCAACGGGGAGCACCCCCGCCCTACAATGGGTTTCATTTGCTTCGCGGTTAGGCGGGTTTTATTGGAAGGGTTGCGGGACGTCGTGGGCGCCGTCCCCTACAATAGACGTTTCATTTGCTTCGCGGTATAATGACATCTATCGGAAAAGATACGGCGGGAGCAAGCCCCCGCCCTACATTGGGTTTCATTTGCTCCGCGTTTGGATATCATATATCGAAAAGGTTGCGGGATGTCGCAAGCGTCATCCCCTACAATGGGTTTCGCTCCGCGGTTGAGCGACATTGATCGGAAAGGTTTCGGGATGTCGCAAGCGTCCTCCCCTACAGTAAACGTTTCATTTATGGGTAATTCCTAATTCCTCATTCCTAATTCCTCATTAACAAAGGCCCCCGCATTTCTGCGAGAGCCTTAGCCTGAATGTTATTCTTATGAATCCTCTTTATCGTCAAGGATGACGTCGTACTTGCCCGCGTCAGGGTGGTTGCGCGCGTACCGCTCGATGGTACTGATACTCTTTTCATCCTCGGATACGGTCGTACCGCCGTTGCCGGTTTTGCCCAGCTCAAGACGACGCTTGATCATCTCCTGGCAGTAGTTGTAGATCATGTGATAATAGTTGACCGAATCATTCCATTCGGCGGTCTGCTTCTCTGTCAGCTCAGTCTTGGTGATACCGTACTTGGTTTGCAGCATATTCGCGATGTAATCGGTCACCTTCTCGGAACCGTATACATTCAGATGATCCCAGTTGTAGTAATCCTTGTTGACGTCGATATTCGCCGCATCACCGTAACGCTCCAGATTGACAAAATCATAGCCGTAGCTTTCGATGATCTTTCCCGCCTCATTACAGCACTTGAAGCGGCTGTACGCGGCGTCATTGACAATGTGCGGGAAACGCATGAACATGACGTTGGTGATGTTGTTTTCCTTAAGATACTCCAGCGTCTGTCTGAGATAACGCTCGCCGTTGACCGCGAGGGGCAGGGTCTTGTCATTATCCTTGAGCTGATCATTATAGACCTTCGAATCAGGATGGAACTCGTTCGCGACGGTCTTATAGCCGCGGAACAATGAGTATCCATTCTTCTTGAGTCCGATCTCCGCGGTGAGATATTTGAGCTTCCACGGATACTCGTTCCAAGAGCTGTGATACTTGATGATCGGCAGATAATACTCGAGCTGCTTATCCTCGGGGATCGCGTCGTTGAGGTAATCTCTCCAGATATCGTCCCTGGGGACGTTATCCGCGAACATACGCGCGCTCGCCTCGTTGGGCAGCTCGTTGTCCTTGTACAGGAACGCGTTGATCTCTACGATGACCATCTTGGGATTCTGGTACTTCAGAACCTCTTTGATCTGCGGGAGAACGATGTTTGACGGAGACGCCTGCGTCGCATAGGGATAGCTGGTGTAGCCGTATTTTTCATAAGCGTAAGGAGCGGCATAGCCGGCGTAGACGTCGCTCGCGCCGATCAGGACCGCGTCGACGGTGTTCTTCTCCTCGAGATAGAACGCCTCCATACGCATCGTATTGTTATCGATTCTCTTCAGCAGGAAAGACTGAAGAAAAAAGGTTGATAAAACCACCGCGAGTCCGAACGATATCAGCTTCAGACTGCGCGTGATATAAAGTTTCTTTTTCATAGGTTTGCCTCATATTCCATACATCAAACTTTGGCGGATGGTCTTGTCGGACGCTGTCCGCGCCTGATCGCGAATCAAGGAGCATAGCTCCTGTCATCGATCGGACAAAACCAAATGTCGTCATTCAAAACAGCACTTACGTATTCTGCTAGAACTGCATGTAGACAAAGTCGGAAGCAGCATAGCCGGAGCCGTAGATACCGAAGATGATGACCGCCATGATCAGGAGGAAGAATACCAGCCAGCGCAGGATGAAGGGCTTTTTGTCCAGCATCTCGCGGATGGTGGTGTCGGAATGCTTCTCCTGGATCATACTGACCGCCCAGATCACGATCACGCATACCGCTAAGAGAATATAATCCTTCCAGTTGATTCCGAGCTTGAAGATCTCTTGACTGCCGCGCTCGAAATCCTGATCGGTAAAGAAGCGGCCGATCGTCATCATACCCTGCTGGAAGGACGGCGCTACGTCAAAGACATAACCGACCAATACCACGATAAAGGTACGGACCATCTGGAACAGACGGAAGAAGAAGTTATTGCGGTTGATATGCAGCTTGTCGGTCACAGCGTCAAACAACGGCTGCATCAGGATCGACAGCATGATGATACCGCCGTTCCACACACCGAACGCGACATATTTATAGTTCGCGCCGTGCCAGATACCGACGATCAAGAATACGATCAGTGAAGCGAAAGCGGTAGGCAGTACCTTGGCGATATGCGCGCCTGCTTTGGTCTTGCCGAACTTCGTGCCGCGCATCTTCTTGCTCGCGTTGAGGAACGCCGAGCTGATCGCCAGCGGGTTGAAGATGTAGTCCTTCATCCACGCACCGAGTGAAATATGCCATCTGCGCCAATACTCGTTGATACTCTTCGAGAAGTACGGACGCTTGAAGTTGTCGATCAGATTGATGCCGAAGAGCTGTGCCACACCGCGGGAGATATCGATACCGCCCGAGAAGTCGGTGTACAGCTGGAAGGCGTACAGCAGGATGGTGAAGGTCAGCGTCGTGCCGGAATACTTGTTGTAGCCCTGCGGCGTAGCGGTGACGGCGTTGATCGCGACGACCGCTCTGTCGGCGATGACAAGCTTCTTGAAGAAGCCCCACAAGATCAGCTGAGAACCGTACTTGAACTGGGTAAAGTTAAAGTCGTGACCCTCAAAGAGCTGATGACCGAGCTGTGTGTAGTTACTGATCGGACCCTGGATGATCTGCGGGAAGAAGGATACAAACAGCAGGAACTTGAAGGGGTTGGTCTGCGGCTTGACCTTCTCACGGTAGACGTCCACGATATAGCCCATGCTCTGGAAGGTGTAGAACGAAATACCCAGCGGCAGGAAGAGCTTTAAGGTCGGAGCCGAAAAGTCGATGCGCATGGAGCCGAGCAGGTCGTTCAGAGAGCCGGCAAAGAAATTGTAATACTTCAAGAAAGCCAGAATACCGAAATTCAGGATCAGGCACAGCGCCATGATCCAGCGTTTCTTAATCTTGAGCTTGTTTTTGAACGCTTTCTTTTGTTCGCGATCCCATTCAGCCTTTTTAGACTTCAGGAGCGCCTTGGACTTCCGCGTCACCTTGTCCAGCCACAAGCCGATGAGCATCGTACTCAGCGCCGTAAACAGGATGAATACGGCATACTTGTAGCTTGCGAGGCAGTAAAAGATCGCACTTGCCGCGAGCAGAACCGTCCAGCGGTACTTCTTCCACGGGATGACGAAGTAGAGCAGCGCGGTCGCCAGTACAAAAAGTATAAATTTGATTGATGTATAAGTCATAATGAACCTTTATTTCAGATAACAGATCATAGCGAACAGCGGGACACCCGCGTCCGATTCGGTTTCAATCCAAACAAAAAAACATTTCCCTCAACTGTTATCCGTTCTCTGTTATCTGTTTTTTATCTCTTTGGTGTGTTTAATTCATCGGAATACAGCATTTCGCGGAGGATACGCAGTCCCTCTTTCTCGCTGTATTCGGCGATGACCGGCATCTCGCGGCTGAGGAAGGTGGAGATACCCTCCATGCAGGAGTACGCGCCGGTACGGCAGAACACGAGGATATCACCGATCTGCAGATCGGCAAATTCCGCGTTGCGCGCTAAGATATCGGCGGTGGTGCAAATGGAACCGCATAACGTCCACGGCGTTTTGTCGCCGTCGGTAGCGTGATCCGCGATATGCAGGATCTCGGGGATCTGCATACCCTGCAGCTGACCGTTGTACTTGACCTGGTTCATACCGCCGTCCACGATCGCGTAGTTGATATCAAAATTGGTTTTGGTATCCACGACCTTGGTCAGGTAATAACCGCAGGGAGCCGCGAAGAAGCGACCCATCTCGACAGTCAGCTCAGCAACCTGAGCCAGTTCCTGCAGCTTGGGAGAGATAGAAGCGAGGCGCTCCTCCTCTTCCTGATCGGCAGTGTCGGAGAAGTAATCGACCGCAAGGCCCGTACCGTATTCGATACGCTCCACGGTGAAGCCGAGGTCGGTTTTGATGCGGACGGTCAGATCCATCAGGTAATCGCACTCTCTCTCGATGGGCTTCGCCTTACGCTTAGCCGTACCGGTGAAGTAGTGCAGACCGACGATATTGACGCCCTTGTATTCATCGCGGCGGCGGATGATGTCGAGGGTACATTCCTCGTTCATACCGAACTGGCTGCCGCCCTTGATATCGGTCACGCGCAGCAGCAGGTCAAACACCTTGCCTCTGCGAAGAGCCGCGTCGTTGATCAGCTCGAGGTGCAGGGGCGACTCGGCGGTGAAGGTGCCGACGTTATCGTCAGCGGCACGCTCAACATCCGCGTAGCCCTTGTTGACGCCTGAGAAGATGATGGTGCTCATATCCACGCCGGTACGCTCACAAACCGTCAGCTCACCGGGAGAGCAAACCTCGATCTTGTCGAACTGCGCGGGCATCCTGCCCAGCAAAAACGGATTGGCTTTGATGGAAAAGCACAGTCCGATCGTATCGCCGAAGTACTTCTTGACTAAGGCGGCACGCTTTTCAAACAGATCGAGATCAAAAATATAGGAAGGGGTTCCGACCGAAGGCAGGAGCTCCTTTAATTTGTTGATATTCATCATACCATTCCTTTGTTATTGTTCGTTGCAACATGTACAAAGCAACGTTCTGCCTCCCTGAAACAGGGAGGCGGATTCGTCATTGTGTGCCGACAGATTATTCGTCCTGCAGCTTCTCGATCAGCGCCATCATAGCCTTGGCGGAGTTGAAGTTCTCGGGAACGAGGTTGTTCGGCTTGATCTCGATGTCAAACTCATCGTTCAGCTCGCCTACGAGCGCAACGATATCGAAAGAATCGAGGATACCGTTGGTGATCAGAGCGGTTTCGTTCTCAAAATCTACGTCGGGTCTGAGTTCCTGTAAGATTTTCATTAATTGATCCATGATAAATTTCTCCTTTAGAATTATTTTATCTTATCACCTTGTGGTAATATACGTTATTGCCTCCCTTTCCTAAGGGAGTCTGATTCTTATTTAAACATTGCCTTGAGCGCCTGCATATCCAGCTTGCCGTTGGGCAGGGTGGGCATCTCTTCGAGGTTGATCAGCTTACGCGGCACCATGAAGGCGGGCATGTTGGCTCTGAAATAGAGCACGATATCTCTGCTGGACGCTTCACCGGTATAGAAGAGGTACAAGGTCGCCTTGGGCTTGTTGTACAGCGAGCAGCAATCCTTGACGCCCTCAACGAGCTTTGCGGTCTCTTCGATCTCGCCGAGCTCGATGCGGTGACCCAGATGCTTGATCTGGCGATCCATACGGCCGTGGAACATCAAATTGCCGTCCTCACCCCATCTGCCGAGGTCGCCGGTCTTGTAGATCAGCTCGCGGTAGTTCGGGTTCAGCGGATTCTGGATAAAGGACTCGTCGGTGACTTCTCTGTTGCCGTAGTAGCCCAGCGCCAAAATCGGACCGCTGACGCAGATCTGACCGATCTCGCCGTCGGGCGTGGGGGTGTTGTCGTCATTGAGCAGCATGATCTTATAGTTGTCATACGGCTTACCGATCGGAAGGACGGTGTCGTCCTCGACCTTTTCGCTGACCACATAGTAGGTGCAGGAAGCGGTGGACTCGGTGGGACCGTACTGATTGACATAAAGAACGTCGGGCAGATGCTCCTGCCAGATCTTGAGGTACTTGCAGGGCATGACCGAACCGGAGAAGCAGAGCTTCTTGAGGTGTTCGGGCTTGCTCTCGTCAAAAGCACCCAGCTTTGCCGGGATCTCAACGCCGGCGACACTCCAGCACAGCGCGGTGATCTTCTCACGATTCAGCGTGCCGAACAGCTCGGTCGGTACGGCGAACTCGTTCTTCGGGATGATGAAGGTGGAAGCGCCCTTGCTGATGGGGAAGTAAATGTCGCGGACAGCCGCGATATAGTCGAGCGGGCTCTGGTTGCCCATGATGTCGGTATCGTTGATATCGAGCACCTTGCACACGGAATCGATGTAGGTCATCAGCGAGAGGTGCGAGGTGATAACGCCCTTGGGCTTGCCGGTAGAGCCGGAGGTGAAGATCACATACAGCGGCGAGGTGCATACCAGCGTCGCGGCACGCGCGGCGAGCAGCTCCTCATCGGCAGCGGTATCCATGATCTCTTCCATCACGATGATGTTGCCGTCATAATCGAGCGTCTTCGCCATCTCAAGATGAGCCTGATCCACCAACAGATTCGGCGCCTTGATGACGGAGAGGATCTGGTTAAGTCTTTGCTTGGGCATATCGCCGTCCATCGGGGCATAGAAGCAGCCCGCTCTGACAGCGCCCAAGAAGCATGACGGGGTATACACATGTCTGCCTGACATCACAGCGACCGGATCACCGGGCTTGGTCACACCGGCGAGGTAGGTACCGATCGATTTGGTGAGCGCGTCGAACTGACCGAAGGTCAGGCTGCGCTCGGGATCTTTGAACATCACTTTGTCCGCATAGCGCGAAGCACTCGCGTCTAAGCGTTCGAGAACCGATGTCTGCATATTCAGCACATCCTTTCATTAGTTATTCGGATTTGTATACAAGATACAGTGATCCATATTTATCCACAATACTACATTTAACATTATAATACAATTTTGAAAAAATTCAATCTATTTTTATGGATTCACTGTATTTTTTTCAGATTTTTCATTTGATATATCGTGAACGGAATAAAATTGTGTAAATTTCTATACAGCACGGTAATGCGTTAAAGTGAAATGGCGGGTTTTGGCAGGGAAAATGTATCAGTGGATTTGTAGGGGAGCGGCTTGCTTCTCAGCCGCAGACGGCAGCCTTCTGTCCTTCGGTTACCTCCCCAGCGGGGAGACCCCTCCCGCGCAGGGCGTTGGTCAAGATGCGAAGTCAGTTGAGGAGATGTATGTTTCCGTAGGGACGAGCATTGCTCGTCCGTATGGCAGAAACATTTCTTTCCTATCTCACGCTTTCGATAACAAAAACGCCCGTCATTCTGCGGATGACCGATGGTCATCCCTACGGAAACATGGATTTGCTTCGCGTTTGAATAATATTTTGTGGAGGAATCGCGTACATCGTCGTAGGGACGAGCATTGCTCGTCCGTATGGCAGAGGCGTTGTGTTCCTATCTACGGTTTTCGATACAGGAAACACCCGTCATTCTCGGTACGTCGGACACGCGTGTCGGCGCCGTCCCCTACAATTTACGTTTCATCATTCGGTAACTCCTCGCAGTAGCTCTCAGCCAATCATCGTTCACGGACTCAATCGTCCGTTCCGATTCTTGGGAGAGCCTTGCATGGGTGCTGTTAGCCAAATCAAAGATTTGGACAGCACCTCAACTCCTAACTCCCAAAACCCTCTTGCCATCTGCCGCGTTTTATGGTAACGTATGATTGAATCATTTTTAAATCCGGGGTATTCTATGAAATATAAACTGATAGCGGTCGATATCGACGACACCTTACTCAATCGAAAAAAGGAGATCTCCCCCATCACCAGGGCGGCGCTGTTGCAGGCGCAGGAAAACGGCGTAAAGGTCGCGGTAGCGTCGGGACGTCTCCCCTACGGCGTGCGTCCGTTTGCCGAGCAGCTCGAGGTATTCCGCTACGGCGGCTACTACATGGGCTTCAACGGCGGCGCGATCATGAACAGCCGCGACGAGCTGATCGGCAAGTGCTATCTTGACAGCAAATACATCGAGCCCGTCTATGACATCCTGCGCCCCGCGAACGTCACCACCATGGTGCACAAGGGCGCGAAGATCTATGCCGACAATAAGGTGAACGACTACACCCACATCGAGAGCGATGTGATCGGTCTGCCGCTGAACGTGGTGGACGACCTGCCGTCTTTCATCGACTGGGATATCCACAAGTTCCTGATCGCGGGCGATCCCGCTGATCTCAAACAGCTTGAACAACAGCTGCTGCATGCGCTCGGCGATGAGGTGGACATCTATCTTTCCGCGCCGTGGTTCCTCGAGGTGATGCCCAAGGACGCCAACAAGGG
>CACWXE010000075.1 GCA_902764715.1 uncultured Ruminococcus sp.
GCAGTACTAATAGGTCGAGGGCTTGACCACATTGTCTTTGGTCAATCCGCTTACTCACCTCCTTTATCCGCACGCTTTATTCAGTTTTCAGGGTGTAACAGCCCTAGGCTTTAGCATTTGCACCATTAGCTCAGTTGGTAGAGCACCTGACTCTTAATCAGGGTGTCCCGGGTTCGAGCCCCTGATGGTGCACCACTGATACAAGGGCTAATGATTAGCCCTTGTATCAACCACATGGCTCGTTGGTCAAGCGGTTAAGACTCCGGCCTCTCACGCCGGCAACGGGGGTTCGATTCCCCCACGAGTCACCACTTTTGCTAAAGCAAAGACATATTCCTCCATAGCTCAGTCGGTAGAGCACTCGGCTGTTAACCGAGTTGTCGTTGGTTCGAGTCCAACTGGGGGAGCCACAAAAGAATCTCATTATCAACAGTTGGTGTTGATGACGCAGGGGGTCCACCCGTTCCCATCCCGAACACGGAAGTTAAGCCCTGTAGTGCCGAAGATAGTGCTCTGGCGACGGAGTGTGAGTCAACAGTCTGATGATATTGCTTCAGTCCGCTTATTAGCGGGCTTTTTTCTATATTCGAAGATTCAAAATACGAGATCAAAAGAATAATTGCTGATTACTTGCAATTTTTGATGTTAGGATGTACAATGATTCTTGAATTATCATATAAATATTTGTGATCATTGCAGGAGGTTTGTATCATGAAAATCAGAGAATGGCTGAGTATTCAGGTCGCCAAGCATCCGAAGCGTGTGGTGTTGGTCTTGATCATCCTGTTCAATGTTTTGTTTATTGCCGCTTCCGCCGCGATAATCAGTTCTCTTTCCTTGCAGGGAACCGAGCAGATGAATTTCTTCCACGCCGCGTATTATACGATCACGACCACGGGCGTCGCATTGACCCTGACCTGTCTGGCGGTCATCATCATCGGCATGATCACCTTCACCGGAGCGGTGATCGGTTATCTGACCAATATCGTCAATGACTTTATCGAAAAAGCGAGTGCGGGCAATACTCGGCTTTATCTTTCCGATCACACTGTCATCCTGAACTGGAACGCGCGTGCGTCCGAGATCGTCACCGATCTGCTTTACAGCGATAACAAGGAAACTGTTGTGGCTCTGGTTGAATCGGGCAGTGATGAGATCAAAAAGGATATCGAGGACAGACTCCGTTATACGATCGAAAAAGAAAATGAGGCTGTTTATAAAAAAGCGGACGCCATGAGCTTCTTTGCCCGTTGGCGGTATCTCAGAAACAACAAGCTCGGCAACAACGTGACCTTTATCGTCATCGAAGGCAATATCTTCTCTCAAACACAGCTCAAGGATATCAGGATCGATCTGGCGAAGGCTGTCATGATCCTGTGCAACGATCCGTCGGATTCTGCTGACGAGGACGGCAACCGGTCGGAGGAGGGCAATCCTCAGGCAGTCAAGGCCTTGATGCAGGCAGCGGATATCGTGTCGGCGGGCAATGCCGCGCATCATCAGAATATCATCGTTGAGATCACCGATCCGTGGACGTATGATATCGTTCAGCGGATCATCAACGCCAAGAATCTCGGCGAAAACTGCAATATCGTGATGTTTTACGTCGAAGAATTCCTCGGTCAGCTGTTGGCTCAATTGTCCATCACGCCGGAGCTGACGTATGTATACGACGATTTGTTCTCCAACAAGGGAGCGGCGTTTTATACCGAGCCTGTTCAAACGGAGGATGAGATCGGCTATATGCGGGATTATCTCGCAACGCACGAAAACGCCATTCCGCTCACGCTGCTCACCCATAACGGCGAGAGCTGGTTCTGCTTTGCGGCGGACAGTCTGAAGGATATCAACAAAACGCGTGAGCGCAAAAACCCGGGCTGTACGGTTGCGCTGAACCCCCCGCAGGGTGAATGTAACCGCGTGATCATGATAGGGCACAACAGCAAGATCGAAGAGATCATGAGCTGTTACGAAGCCTACCTGTCATGTCAGAGCGCCGATCGGAAAACCGACTTGAAGGTCACCGTGATCGATGAAGCCGACAGCCTCAAGCGGATGGATCAATACAAACGCTATCCTTTTGTGGAAGAAGTTGCCGAACTGGATATGTATCATATCGATAAGACCATCGAAATATTGGATCGCCTGCTGTTCAACGTACCGGAGGAAACGAGCATCCTGATCCTCTCCGACGACACGGAGCTTGATGAAAACGCCGACTCTTCGGCTTTGATGTATCTGGTCTATATTCAGGACTTCATCCGTGAAACACTTCGCAAAAATCCCTCTTATGATGAAAACAGAGTGAGAACGATCGTTGAGATCACCGATCCGGGTCATTATGATATCGTCAAGGGCTACCGTCATGTCGAAGCGGTGATCAGCAACCGTTTTACGGGCAATATCATCACACAAATGGGGGAGAAGGAGTCGATCTATGACTTCTATAAGGGCTTGCTGCGTTATTCGACGGATCAGGCGAACGGTCAGAGCAGAAAGCCGCAGCTGAAAAAGGTCTCGTCCTTCTTCCGTGAGATCCCTCCCGCGTGTACGGCTTATGATCTGATACGCGCCGTGTTTGAAGCGTCTGCTGCCTCGGATCAGCACCGTCCCGCGCTGGTTCTCGGCTATGTAAAATCAGGCGGTGAAACCGTCATCTTCAGCGGCGATCTGACTGAGATCGACGTTTCGTTGAAAGCAGAAGATAAGGTGATCATCTATACGGATTGTTGTCCCGACTAAGGTGACGGGAAATGTTGGCTTAATGAGATATAACCGAATAAAAAACGAACAGCGGATCGGACGCATACAGGCGTCTGACCCGCTGTTTATCATTTATCAGAAAAAGTGGATGGATAGAAGGAACGGAGGAAACGAATCGTTACTCCCACTCCACGGTGCCGGGAGGTTTACTGGTGATATCATAGACGACGCGGTTGACGCGGTCGACCTCGTTGATGATGCGGTTGGACACCTTGCCGAGGATATCGTAGGGGATCTTTGCCCAGTCGGCGGTCATGAAGTCGTCGGTGGTGACGGCGCGGATCGCGACCAGTTCGCTGTAGGTGCGTTCGTCACCCATCACGCCGACGGTCTTGACGCCGGGGAGGACGGCGAAGAATTGGCTCATCTCACTCGCGTAGCCGCACTTGTCCATCTCGTCGCGCAGGATAGCGTCGGCTTCCTGCAGGATACGCACACGCTCGGCGGTGACTTCGCCGATCACGCGAACGCCCAGTCCCGGACCGGGGAAGGGCTGGCGCCAGACGAGGTCATGGGGGAGTCCGAGCTTTTCGCCGACGGCTCTGACCTCATCCTTGAAGAGATCCTTGAGCGGTTCGATCACGCCCTCAAAGCGGATATCCTCCGGGATGCCCACCTGATTATGATGGGTCTTGATCTTGGAAGCATCGCCCTTGCCGCTTTCGATGCGGTCGGGGTAGATGGTGCCCTGCGCAAAATATCCGTCGCCGAAGCTTTCGCGGATCTTGTCCCAGAACACGCGGTAGAATTCGGTGCCGATCGCGACGCGCTTATCCTCGGGATCGGTCAGACCCTTGAGCTTTGACAGGAATTCGTCCTGACAGTTGATGCGGACAAAGTTCATGTCAAAGAGCTTGGTGAAGGTCTCTTCGACAAAATCGCCCTCGTCCTTGCGCATCAACCCCTGATCGACGAAAACACAGGTGAGCTGTTTGCCGACAGCCTTACTCAGCAGCGCGGCGGCTACGGAGCTGTCTACGCCGCCCGACAGACCGAGTACCACTCCTTTGTCGCCGATCGTATCGCGCAGCTCCTTGACGGTATCTTCGATGAAGCTGTCCATCTGCCAGTCGCCCTTGCAGCCGCAGATATCATAGAGGAAGTTGTGCAAAATCTGCTTGCCGTATTCGGTGTGGGTGACCTCAGGATGGAACTGCACGCCGTAGAGGCGGCGGCTTTCGTCACACATCGCGGCGGTGGGACATTGATCGGTGACGGCGATGGTGCTAAAGCCCTTCGGCGGGTGAGGGATGTAGTCGTGATGACTCATCCAGCAGACGCTTTTGGACGGAACATCGGTGAAAAGGATGTTGCTGCGCGCGTAGACCTCGATCTTGCCGTATTCACTGCTGTCCTCGGCGCCCTCGACCATGCCGCCCGCCATGTGTGCCATCAGCTGACAGCCGTAGCAGATGCCGAGGATCGGGATGCCGGCGTCAAGGATCGCGGGATCAAAGTGGGGAGAGGCGGGGTCGGATACGCTGTTGGGACCGCCCGTAAAGATAACGCCGCTGTAGCCCTTCGCCTTGATCTGATCGACTGTGGTTTTATTGTACGGCTTGATCTCCGCGTAAATCTTCTGCTCGCGAACACGCCGCGCGATCAGCTGATTATACTGACCGCCGAAATCGAGTACCAGTATTTTTTGCATTGTATCACTGCTTTCCGTGCTTTTATTGATTATCATAAAAGCGTTTTGTGCGTTTGTCAAGTACAAAGTACACCCCGGAGAGACTTCTTTTGCCCTGTCAAAGAGCTCCCTTCGGGCAGTTTGAGGTCGCAAAGATGATACAGGATCATGACGCATGATCAATAATCGACAAACAACACAGATAAATGTTGAAAAAAATCAGTCGAAATCCACATGGATTTCGACTGATTTTACGGCATTTTAGTGATATACTATATTAAATATCTATCGGGATGTGATATTATGCAAACAATCAAAAAGCCCATCAGTTTTCTGTTATCACTTGTGATGATACTGAGCGTGTTCACCATCGCTCCGGTCAGGACCGGTGGCGCTCAAATATCAGAAGACGGTGACTGGGAGTATGTGGCGATTCCCGGACAAGGGGCTTCGATCATTGATTATCTCGGCACGAATGAAGATGTTGTGATCCCAAAATCACTGGGAGGAGAGTCGGTGACCGGATTCAACGGAGATCCTTTTGTCGGCAAAGCCATCCGATCCCTCACCTTCCCTTCGACAATCGAAATCATTCCTGTTGAGCTGATGAAGGATCAAACCTCCTTGACTGAGGTGATCATCCCCGACGGAGTAGAGATCATCAGAGCCCGCGCGTTTGATGGCTGTACCTCGCTTACCGAGGTCACGATCCCCGACAGTGTGACGCAATTCGGCGAAGGTTGCTTCCCTTTGATGACAACCATCTGCTGCAGCGAGAATTCGGCAGCTTATACATGGTTTTCCCAGCGCGGATATACCGTGAAAAAGATCTGCAATCATGAATTGACCCGTGTCCCCGCATCTGCGCCGACACAGAGCAGCAACGGCTGTATCGAGCATTGGTATTGCGCTAAGTGCGGGAAATACTTCTCCGACGCAAACGGGGAGAACGAGATCACAGATTTGACGAAGGTTCTCATTCCGTATTTTGAGTTCGAGTACAGCAACGACCCTATAGATAACGGAGCCCGATATTATAAGCTGATCGGTTACAAAGGTAATGATGAAAAAATCACCATCCCGACCGTCATACCCGATAATTATCCCGATGAATCTTTGCGCGGCAAGACCGTTACCGTCATTAAGGAAAACGCTTTCGAAAACAACACGACGATTAAAACCGTCACCGTCCCCGATAGTATCACCCATGTCGGTGGTGACTCCTTTAATGGATGCTCAAATCTGACAGAGGTTACGATCGGCAAGGGACTCGACTGGCTGGGGTATACCTGTTTTGCGAATTGTCCGAATCTGACCAAGGTCACGATCAAGAGAACTGATGATGACTTTCAAATGCAGGGCAACTCTTTTCAAGGCAGCGATAATGTTACCGTCTACGGCTACCATGATACAAAAGTGGAAGAGCTGATGAACGCGAATCATATCCCCTTTGTATCTCTCGGTCATGCCTACGGTGAGCCCGAATGGAGCTGGAATGACGACCTTTCCTCCGCGACCGCATCATTCACCTGCTATAAGGATGATGATACACAGACCGTCACGGCGACCGTTACTTCCGAAGTCACCAAGGAGCCGACTGCTGACGAGCCGGGTGTGAGAACTTACACCGCGACCGTCACCTTTGAGGGCGAGACCTATACCGATGAAAAGACGGAGGAGATACCCGAAACAAATCGGTTAGAGCACAGGGTACAGACTGATCCGACCGCGGACAGCAACGGCTGGATCGAGCATTGGTATCGCCCCTCGACCGGAAAATACTACTCCGACGAAAACGGGCAGAACGAGATCACAGATTTGACGAAGGTTCTCATTCCGTATTTCACCTTCGAGTACAGCAACGACGGATTTTATAAGCTGACGGGCTACAACGGCAAGGATGAAGATGTAGTCATACCGGTAAAGATACCCGATTATTATCCCGATGAAAATTTGCAAGGCAAGGATTTTAAGATCATCAGGGAAGGCGCGTTCCAAAATAACACGACGATCAAAACCGTTACGATGCCCGATACGATCGATAATGTCGCTGATAATGCCTTTCGCGGATGTTCCGAACTCCAAAAGGTGACCATCGGCACCGGTGTCACTTGGTTGGGTAACTATAGTTTTGGGGATTGTCCGAAACTGACCGAAGTTACTATCTATGCGAAAGACGATCGATTTACAATGTCATCAACCGCTTTTGATGGCACGCACGACGTCACCGTCTACGGCTACCACGATACAAAAGTAGAAGAATTTATGAATCGGTATAGTGTCCCCTTCGTAGGTCTCGAGCATACCTACGACAAACCCAAATTGAGTTGGAGTGATGACAATTCCTCCGCGACCTTCAAGTTCACCTGCGTTAAGGGGGATGTGTCAGAGACGGTCAACGCTGATGTCACCTCCGAGGTCATCAAGGCGGCGACCTGCCTTGATGAGGGAGAGATAAAGTATACCGCGACCGCCGACTTTGAGGGGAATACCTATACCTATGAAAAAATAGAGACTCTTCCTAAGAAGCACGCGTTACAGCATAAGGAAAAGGTCTATCCGACTGTTGAAAAGCACGGCACGATCGAATGCTGGTATTGTCCCGATTGCGGTAAGTATTTCTCTGATGAAAACGGAGAGCATCCGCTCGAAGAGGATGAAATCGTTTTGTCGTACTTCACCTTTGTCGATGACGGTCAATACATCAAGCTGACCTCCTACAACGGCAATGACGAAAGTGTGCTCGTACCGGATAAGATACCCAATGATTATCCCGATGAAAGCTTGCGAGGCAAGGATTTTTCGATCATCAGGGAAGATGCGTTCAAGAGAAATCCAACGATCCGAAACGTCATTATTCAGGATAATGTCAGTCATATCGGCGCCGAGGCGTTCAAGGGTTGTCCTCAGTTAGAGGAAGTGACCATTGGTAAAAACCTCGATACCCTCAAATTATTGCTCGTTTGGCTATTGTCCCTCTTTGAAGAAGGTCACGATCTATTCGACCGAGTCCCCGTTTAGTTTGAACAACGATACATTTAGGGGCATAGGCGATACTGTTGTTGTATACGGCTACCGTAACTCGGGGATTGAAAGCGAAGCAAAAAGAATTGAGCTTCAATTTGTGCAGCTCGATCCCGTAGATGAGGACGAAATCCAAGATGTTAACTATATCGCTGAAAAAACGTGGGATATCGACTTTGCAGGAAAGGACAAGCCCGGCTCCATCCAAGTCGTCCTGCAGCGAAAGACCGGCGTCTTCAGCTGGGAGACACGGCAGATCGTCACGCTGGATGAGTCTAACCATTGGAGAACCGAATTTGACGCAGTCCCCTCGGGATATGAAGTCGATGCGGATAACATTCAAGCATACGAATATCGTATCCGCGAGCTGGGTCCGAAAAAGAGCGATGACCCCGAGCTCGATCCGAGTGATAACGATTTCCAGGATAAGGTCAAGGAACGTCTGATCTATGATACATGGGATTACGACAGACCTGTTATCAAGCAGATGATCAGATCGGCGTCCAACCCCGAAGTGTTGTGGCAGTTTGAGCCGAGCATCGACTGGGTCAAGGGTCTGGCTAAGACTACATTGATCTCTCCGCCCTTTGTCACCTTTGAGATCGACGGCTATAACGACGGCGTCAAGGATGTTCCGAAGCACACCACGAAATACATGGTGACCTACGCGGAGGATGAAGAAAACGCCGACAAGACAAACATCACCAACCTCGCGGTTATGGATACCGCGATCTACAAGCGCTGGATCAATTTTAAAGACGGCGAAAAACCCGATTCCGTCTATCTGATGCTCGAGAGCAAGGCACAGTCGGAGTATGCCGAGCACTTCGGCTTGACAGAAGCCAACTTCTACACTCCCTCGTTCAACGCGGTCGTCGGCAGCCTCAATTACGCCGATATCCCGATCAGCGGTGAGACGCTCAGAGGAATGGCGAACGACGTTATCGGCAAGACGATGGGCGGCGGCTTTAACGGGTATATCACCGAAACAGCTGTCAACGCGGCGATCGACAAATACTTTAAATCCGGTCTGACGGTCGGCAAAGCAACGCCTGATTCACTGAATCCGCTGACCCGCTGGCGCGTCAAGTTCACGGTCAAGAAATACGGTACGGAGCAAAAGCTCCCGATGGATTTCGCTGGCGCCGAGCTGGTGACCGGTATCATGGAAATGGTCATCGACGCACTGATCCGACAAGCCGGCGCGAATATCAGCATTCCCGTGATGTATGAGCCCTTTGAACAGTACTGGAGCATCAAGGGCTTCGCACTGAGCCTGCTCCATGACTACGAGCTGACCTGTAACGTGATCAATATCAAGTTCCATCCGGGCGAAGGCGATCCCTACGACGGTGATCCCGACGATCCCGACAATCCCGATCAGCGT
>CACWXE010000076.1 GCA_902764715.1 uncultured Ruminococcus sp.
GATATAGTGAAAAGCAAGGATTGACTCAATACCGTGAAATAAGGCGCTTAAAATGCGACTTGAGTCAAAAGCCGAAGAATCATGATTACGAATCATTATCTCTCCCTCCGAGCTCGCAAGCGAGCCCACCTCCCTCGTCAGAGGGAGGATGATAGACGTACTGTTCCTGACTAATGTACTTTTTCGACAAGCTGAGCTCCTTTTACTAAAAGGAGCCTACTTAATTATTTCCATAAAAATTCAAACGACAGGCCCTATCAAGGACCTGCCGTCTGAAAAAACAGAAACCAAAATGCTTGGAAAATATCTAATTGAATGTTACTGCTGAGCGCGTCCGAGCAGGAAATCCACACTGACCTCGAGGATATCCGCTAATGCTACCAGCTCTACGTCGGTAACAAAACGAATCTGTCCCTCGAGCTTGGATAAGCCCGACGCGTTCATGTCGACGCCGTTGACTTGCAGTTGTGCGAGCAACTCTTTTTGCTTCATGCCTTTTTTCTTACGAGCCGCCTCGACACGTGCACCTACAAGATTACGATCGCCTAATTCCTGTTTACGAAGTCTCATTTTATCTCCCCAAATCTATTCCGAAAATCTGTAATTAATTTCTTTTAAATAATTCCGTGTGGAAATTCTTTAAACGTAAAAAGCTAATGTATCTGTATTATAATACGTTATTCGAAAAAAAACAACCCTTTTTTGTAAGAAAATTTAAATTTTTGATACATTTTTCTGCTTTTCGTTACAAACCTTTAATTTCTGCACAAGAAAATGTATCAATTTTTGTAAACTTTTTCATGTCGCTTGGTGTTGACAAAAACCGACACACAAGATATTGAGGAGCTGTCCAAATCTTTGATTTGGCTTACAGCTCCCATGCAAGGCTCTCCCAAGAAGCGGAGCATACTTGCGAACGCTGATTGGCTGAGAGCTACTGCAGGGAATGTTTCCAATAATAATATAAACTTATAGTAAAAAAGCAATAGACAACGAAGTTCAATATCCTTGAACGCGTAATGTCTATTGCTCTTTCAAGCGAGCAAATCTATAAGCCGGGTTCTGTATTAGGCAGTCATCTATCTTGGCCGTGCGTTGCCGCAGCGGCTCGGTGCCACCTCCACGGGACTGCCGAGCAAGCATCTTGTCCCTCCGCGGTGTTGCTTCGGATAGGGTTTACACGGCGGTGACGTCTCCGCCACCCCGGTGAGCTCTTACCTCACCTTTCCACCTTTGCACTCCCTCGCTGTAACAGCAAAGGAATGTAGTCATTTTCTGTTGCACTATCCCTGGGGTCGCCCCCGGCGGCTGTTAGCCGTTATCCTCGCTCTGTGAAGCCCGGACTTTCCTCGCGCGGAGCCTTTCGACTCTCGCCCGCGACTGCCTGATTTACTCGTGCCTTATTATAATCAGTTTACCCCTCTTTGTCAATCGTGCTTTTCGCGTACGCCAGCAGTGCCTCTTTGTCGTTGGGCAGCTCGCCGGCGATCACCTTGTCGAGCAAGAGATCGAGCGTCTTGCCGATCCGCACTCCCGAGCCGACCCCGATATGGATCAGATCGGAGCCGTTGACCGCGAGCTGTCGCAGGCTGTAGCACTCCCCTGCCGCGATAATGCGGTTCAGTTCGTCCGACACCTCGGATAAAGTGCGGAGCTTTTCTTCGCGCATATATTTGGACTGCGCTAAGATATCCGCGTGCTGGATCAGCATCAGTGCCTGCATGATCTCCACGCCGAGGCGCTTGAGATAGCCCTTGAGCATCACGGCATCGGGCACAAAGCGCTCATCATGCCAGCGGATCAGCGTGCAGACCTCGTCGATGAACGCCGACGACATACACAGCCGCCTGAGGATCTCACGTGTCATCGCCGCGCCGATCTTCGGGTGATTCTTATAATGGCTCATACCGTATTTGTCCGTTGTCTGCGCCAGCGGCTTGCCGATATCATGGAAAAGCATCGTGACACGCAGCAGTGGTAACGGCTCGATATGGTGTACTGCCGCGACGGTATGGCGATACACATCACGGTTATGGTGCTTGGAATTCTGCTCAAAATCGAAGGTGCCCTTGAGCTCCGGGATAAATACCGCGATGACCGAGCGATAACGCCGCAGGACAAAGGCGGCATGCTCGCCGCACAGCAGCTTCAACAGCTCCTCGCGGATGCGCTCACCCGCGATATCGGAAAGCAGCTTACGCTGTCGAAGGATCGCGTCGGAGGTGTCGGGCTCGATGGTGAATCCGAGCGTCGCCGCGAAACGTAAAGCGCGCAAAATGCGCAACGCGTCCTCAGAAAAGCGCTGTGTGGGATCGCCGACGCACCGGATCACGCCGTTTGAAAGATCCTGCTGTCCGCCGTAGAGATCCACTAAGCCGTCCTCATCATTATACGCCATTGCGTTGACGGTGAAATCACGCCGCGCGAGATCGTCGCTCAGCCGATCGGAGAACCGCACCTCGTCGGGATGGCGGGAATCGGAATACTCACCGTCGATCCGATAGGTCGTGATCTCATACAGCTCGCCCTCTACGATCACCGCTACGGTGCCGTACTTTTTACCGACGCTGACAGTCTGGTAATCCGCAAAGATCCGCTCGATCTCTTCGGGAGGCGCGGAGGTGGTGAGATCCCAATCGTGCGGAGTGATACCGCGCAGGCTGTCGCGCACGCAACCACCCACAACATAACCGCTGTAGCCGTTATGCCGTAGCCTGTCGATCATCAGTTTTACGTCTGAGGGCAACCGAATTTCCATATTCCACCGTTTTTCCGCATATTTTTGACATTTTCAGTATAACATCAATTTGATACGGTTACAATAAAAATATGAAAAAAAATGAGTAAGCGGTTGAGATTGCCACGGGATGAATCCCTCGCAATGACTATTATGATATACGTTGAGATTGCCACGGGATAAATCCCTCGCAATGACAAATCAAAATAAGGGCACACAAGTCAAAGGGAGCCTTTATATGTTGCATGAAACTTCCTGCTTTATTCTGTCGAAAAGATCAAATACTATCGACGGAGCAGATCAATCATATAATGAAATGCTCCGAGTGAATAAGTAAAGGTTGTGTGAATAATGAAGAAGATGATCCGATATGTTTGTATGACGCTTGCGGCTGTACTGCTGTGTCCGATCATGACGGCGTCATCGCAGGAGGTGCGCCGCACCGTGCACGTCGGCGGTATGCCGTTTGGGCTGACGATGTATACCAATGGCGTTGTGGTCGTCAATGTCGACGACAGCTATGACTCGCCCGCCCAAGCCGCGGGTCTGCGTGAGAATGACATCATTACCCGCGCGAATGACGAGAAGATCACCTCCAACGAACGCCTGCATGAGATCGTCGCCTCATCCGAGGGAGCGGATATCGAATTATCTGTGTTACGAGGTAAGAGCCCGCTATCCATGACCATTACTCCCGAAACGGATGATGACGGCAATTATACGGCAGGCATGTGGATCCGTGACTCGACCGCGGGTCTGGGTACAATCACCTATTTTGATGAAAACACCCATTCCTTCGGCGCGCTGGGACACGGCATCTGCGACCGCGACACGGGGCTGCTGATGCCTTTGGGCAGCGGTAAGATCGTGAAGGCGCAGATCGGCTCGATCACCAAGGCAAAGAAGGGTATCGCAGGCGGGTTGAACGGCTATATGTCAGATGAAGAGATCGGCGAGATGACCGTCAACAACAGCTTCGGCGTATACGGAAAGTATACCGCCGAGCCCGAGGGTGAGGAAATCCCCTGCGCCTTTGACAGCGAGATCGAAACAGGTCCGGCGCAGATCATCACCACATTGGATGACGGTGAGCTCCAAACCTTTGACGTAGAGATCGAGGGTTTCCATCTGAATGATAAAAGCGGACAGAATATGGTCGTCCGTGTGACCGATGAAGAGCTGCTGGACAAGACAGGCGGTATCGTGCAGGGTATGAGCGGATCCCCCATCATCCAGCATGACCGGCTGATCGGCGCGGTAACGCATGTGTTCGTCAACGCGCCCGAAAAGGGCTACGGCATCACCATCGGCAATATGCTGAGCTGTTATGAGCAGTTCGGCGGTATCAGAGAGGAATCGTAAGATTCATTGTTATCAAGATTGCCACGTCGTCGGCTCTGTTGCCGACTCCTCGCAATGACACCGACTAACGCTCCGGCAATGATGACGAGCCCTCCGTTTCATTGTGTGCAACACTACGCCTTTATTATAAGAAGGTTCAGGGGCTTATCATAACACACGAGGGTTCTGTGAATGAAAAAAAACAGGACGCGCGCGTCCGCGTATCTGCGAAAAATGTCGAATATTTCTTTCAAAAATTTTTATGTTTTCTCTTGCCAAATTTACCAAATTATGGTAAACTCAAAATACAAATTAAAACAGGAGATGTAAAAATGACAGAAAGAATGAAACTCTTGATGACGCAGGAGCCGACTGACAATATGACTGAAATCATGCAAACCCTCGAGCAATACGGCTTTTCGACCGCTTTTTGTACGAAAGACGGTGAAGAGGTGATCAACCGCATCCAAAGCGAGAAGCCCGACGTGGTGATCATGGATCTGTTCATGACCCACATCGACAGTATCGGGGTCATGCGCGCGATCCGTAAGCAAAAGCCCGATAAGCTGCCGATGTTTGTGGTCTATTCGAGCTTTGACAGTCCGGTGCTCGAGCGTGAGGTGATGAGCGCGGGCGCGACGTATTTTGTATTGAAGCCGTTCAATCTGAGCGATTTGGCAGAGAATATCGTCAGGCTGAGTAAGCGACAGCGACAGAGAGCGAAGGGCGGTATCCGACAGATCGGTTACGACAGCAACAGCCTCGAGCTCAAGGTGACGGAGATACTGCACCAGATAGGAGTCCCCGCCCATATCAAAGGCTACCATTATCTGCGTGACTCTATCATCCTGTCCATCGAGAAGCCCGAGATCATCAACGCCGTGACCAAGCAGCTCTACCCCACCGTGGCGAAGAAATATGAAACGACGTCATCCAGAGTGGAGCGTGCAATCCGCCACGCGATCGAGGTCGCGTGGGACAGAGGCGACGTCGAGGTGCTGAACAGCTATTTCGGCTACACCATCCAAGGGAGCCGCGGCAAGCCCACCAACAGCGAATTCATCGCGATGATCTCGGATAAGCTGAGATTGCAAATGAAGAACGCGGGATAGTATCACAATCGTCATTGCGAGCCCTTTAGGGCGTGGCAATCTCAACCAAAGTATGACAAATTCGGTTGAGATTGCAACGGCGTCGGCTTTACCGACACCTCGCAATGACAATTAATAAAACAGAGCTGTCACGGAAATGTCCGCGGCAGCTCTTGCTTATTGACAGAGTTTAGGGATGAATGGTATAATGATAATGTTGAGATTGCCACAGCCCCGACACGCGTGTCAAGGGGCTTCGCAATGACAATGATAAAGGCGGTGTTAGAATGGCGTTTGATACATTTGATGAAGGCATCAGCTTAGGCGGTATGCGCTCCAAAACCGAGATCCGCACCCTGATCTGTTATCTGTTCAAGAGCGTCGGCGTCCCGATGACCAAGGACGCGGTCGTGAACGCGCTGATGGAAAAGGGGCTGGCAAATTATTTTGAGACCAGCTCGAGCTTTGACGATCTGATCAGAAACGGCAATATCGAATTGGTCGACGAAGAAAAGAAGCGCTATTTCAATACCGATAACGGCAATATGATCGCGGTACAGCTCGAGGACACCTTGGCGCCGACCGTCAAGGAGCGCGCGATCGAATGTGCGCTGGCGCTTCTCAAGCAGGAGCGCGTCGAGAGCGAGAACAAGGTCACGATCGAAAAATGCGACAACGGCTATACCGTCACCTTCCGTATCTCCGGCGGCGATATGGAGCTGCTGAGCTTCTCACTCTATGTGCCGGATAAACAGCAGGCACGCATCCTCAGAAAGAATTTCTACAAGGATCCCGATCTGTATTATTCGGTGATGATCGCGATGCTCACCCGCAATAAACGCGCTGTGACGGAGATCCTCGACGAGCTGGGATCGGTGATTTAATTAGGAATGAGGAGTTAGGAATTAGGAATTATCCTTGATATACAAAGCATTACCCTGTATCGTATAATCCTCTGTCGGTAAACATTTTTCAATCCAAAAGCCGAAAGGCTTTCCCGAAATTCCTCATTCCTCATTCCTCATTTCTAATTCCTAATTACTAAAAAGCCGACAGCAGTACCATCAGCGCGACACCGGGCACCCCGCCTGCCGCCGAGGTCAACAGTGTGAGCTGTGTCACCGGGATATACACCCCCGTCATACCCGACAGGATATTAACGACGCCCAAGGTCAACAGCCCCGCCAATATGGAGAGTAAAGCCCTTTTGAAGGGCTTTTTCTTTTTGGCGGCGTAATGGATGAAGGAGAAAACAAGAAAGGTCGATACGGATACGATAAACACAAACAGCATAATGGCTCCTGCAAAAAAAATTCTTCTAAGGTAATCCTCCGGTTCTTAACAATCGTGTCCGTGGCACCTTATTTATGAACAAAAATATCATTAAGTTAAGAATCGGGGACAGCTCCTTTTACCAAAAGGAGCCTTCTTGGTTGAGATTGCCACAGCTCTTGCGAGCTTCGCAATGACAAATAAAAAAGACTACCGGATTTCTCCGATAGTCTATTCTATGATAGCTTGTGCAAAAATATTATGCCTCGGGAGCAGTAGTTTCGGTAACCTGGTCGCTGACAGAGGTGGTATCTGTCGCCTCTACGGAATCAGCGGGAGTGGTGTAATACGCAATGATGTTCAGCGCGATAACGATGACAACAAAGCCTACGGCAAACCACTTGGTCGCGCGGGCAAGGAAAGCGTCATAGGAACGAGCCTTGTTCTTAGAGAAGAAGGTGTCAGCGCCACCGGATACAACACCGATACCCTGCTGGTTACCCTCCTGAAGAATGATAATGATAATCAACACGATAGAAGCGATCAGCAATAATGCTCCTAAGATAATCTCAACAACTGACATAGTGTATCTTCCTTTCAAAACGACTGTTCGCAGTCGATATACTCAAATGCAAAGATTATTGTATCATACAAATAGGCAGATTGCAAGTGTTTTTTTGAGGAATCCAGAAATTTGTTGAAAAGCAGCATTTGTCGGAAACCCTTCGGTACGTCGCAAGCGCCGTACCCTACAGGAAACGATCCATCTGCTTCGCGTTTAGGTGGCGTATATGGGATAGGTCTCGGGAGGAGCAAGCCCCTCCCCTACATAATATCTCTCTGAAACCTTTTCCGCGGCACTAAGCTGTACGTTATTCACCGTCAAATGAGGGAAAGCTGCTGGGCTTCATCCTCCTGCGAGGGTAATGCGCCCGCGGCAGGCAGGGTACGGGTACGATAGCGCGAGGGCTTTGAGAATCTTCCCTCTTCATACGGTTCGATCGCCATGACGCGGTGACCCTTCCTCAGCTTCATCACCGCTACGCCCTGCGTATTCTTGGTCGTCTTGGGAGTGATCGCGCCGCTGTGGAACAGCAGCATACGACCGTTGGACGAGGTGAGCAGGAATTCGCGGTCAGTCTTGGTGAAGTCGATACCCGCGAGAGGCGCTTTATCGGAATAAGCGTTGATCAGCTTTTTGCGGTTGGTTTTGGTCTCGTAAGCGGAAAGCGGCACCTTGGCGACCTTGCCGTTCTCAAAGGCGAACAGCAGATAGCCGCTGTAGTCCTTGGTCTTTAAGACGAACACCGCCTTTTCGCCCTCGTCCATCCCGAGTCGCGCGGGGATGAACTCACCGAAGGCGCTCGCCTTGGTGTCGGCGATATCACTGACCTTGGTCTTGTAGACCTGACAGCGGTCGGTAAAGAACATCAGATCGGTGTTGTTGGTGGTCTCGGTGGT
>CACWXE010000077.1 GCA_902764715.1 uncultured Ruminococcus sp.
ACCCGCGGTCTCATAACAGCGCGCGAACATGGTCGACCAGTCGTCCACGTCCTTGGCGGTATACGGGATGATGACGGGCTTGCCGGTCGTGCCCGAGGACGAATGGATGCGGACGATCTCATCATCATCCGCCGCCTGAATGCCTAAGGGATAGGCGTTGCGGAGCTCCGCCTTATCGACGAAGGGGAGCTTTTTGAAATCCTCGACAGTCTTGATCTCGGTGATGCCCTGCTCCTTGTAGAGCTGCGCAAAATAGTTGTCGGATTTGAGGATCGCCTGCAGACGATCGTTGACCAATGCAAGTTGTTTTTCGGAAATTTGCATGATATACCTCCTATGATACGACGTTCATGCCTGCCGTGAGGGCGGCAAGGTTCTTTTCGGTAAAGCGCTCGGGGACGATCTTGATGATGGTGTTGCGGACGGTCTCTTCTTTCAGTCCGAGCTCACCCGATCCGAGCGCCGCGCCCAAAACCGCCACGTTGAAGAACTTGGACGATCCGAACGGCGCGCACAGCTCGTCGGAATCGACGACAAGACATCGGCATTTTGACCGGATAAAATCGATCTCGGCTTTTCCGTCATACTCGGCTCCGCCGTTCAGCGAGGTGGGCTTGACGGGGATACGGTTGACGATGACAAAGCCGTCCTTTTTGAGATATTTCAGATTTCTGACCGCCTCACTCGGCTCGAACGCGATCAACAGATCCGCGCCGCCGACGGGGATCAGCGGAGAAAAGGCTTGATCTCCGATCCTGACATGACTGGTGACGGGACCGCCGCGCTGTGCCATGCCGATGGTCTCGGCGGAATGAGCGGTGAAGCCCTCTTCCATTGCGGACGCCGCGATGATGCGCGAGGCGAGGACGGTGCCCTGACCGCCGACGCCGCAGATCATGATATCCTTATTCATGAGAGCCACCTCCGATCGCTTTGACGGGACAAAGCTTTGCGCACAAGCCGCAGCCGGTGCAGAGATTCTCATCGATCACTGCCTTGCCGTCGCTGACGGACAGCGCGGGACAGCCGATCTCTTTGATACAGCGCAGACAGCCGATGCACTGATCGCTGTCAACGCACAGCTTTTTGTCGGGTTTGGTGATGGCGACGCAGGGAGATTTGAAGATGATCGCCTTGACGCCTTTTAATTCGGCACACTCCTTGACCGCCGCAACGGACGCGTCGAGGTCGAGCGGATCGACCGTGATGACCTTCGTCACACCGACAGCGAGCAGGATCTTCTCGATGCTGATCTTTTCCACAGGCGTTGCCATCATGTTTCTGCCGGTGCCGGGATGGGGCTGGTGACCGGTCATCGCGGTGGTGGAGTTGTCCAGCACGCAGACGATCATATCCGCGGCGTTGTAGACGGCGTTGACCACACCGGTGATGCCCGAGGCAAAGAAGGTGGAGTCACCCGTAAAGGAGAACGCGACCGCGTCACTGTCCATGTGGTTGAAGCCCTGCGCCATCGTGATGCCCGCGCCCATGCACAGGCAGGTATCGACCATGTCGAGCGGCATGGCGTTGCCGAGGGTGTAACAGCCGATATCGCCGCAGAAATACGCCTTTTTGCCCTTCATCGCGCGCTTGACCGCGTAGAACGAGGCACGGTGCGGACAGCCCGCGCACAGGACGGGCGGCCGCATGGGCGGTTGAGGCGCGTCGGACAGATCCACACTGTCCTCGGCGTTATCCAATCCCAGAAAACGGCTGATGATGCGCTTGGCGCTGTCGGTATCATTCTCACCGCTGTGGGGCACGTCGCCGCTGAGCTTGCCGCGAACATTGAGATCAAGATGATGCTTGCCGACGAGCTTGAGCAGGGTCTCTTCGATATACGGACTGAGCTCTTCAAAGCAGAGCACTTCATCAACGCCGTCGAGCGCGCCCAGCAAAAAGCGCTCGGGCGTGGGATACGGCGTGCCGACCTTGATCAGGCGCACGTCCGGATGATCCTTGAGGAATTCGCCAGCGTAGGCGAAGCTGACGCCTGTGGCGACGACCGCCTTTGCGGAGCTGCCCGAGACGGTATTGAAGCGGCTGTTTGAGAACGCCTCGCCGATCTCGACATTGCGCTTTTCGATCATCGCGTGATTCTGATAGGATAAACGCGGGAAGATGACCCACTTTTTAGAATCCTTGACAAAGCCCTCATACTCCCTCGCCGTGAAGGAATCGGGCGCGTCGATGGATGCGTAGGCGTGGTCGACGCGGGTGGTGGGGCGCAGGATCA
The DNA here is from genome assembly GCA_902764715.1 of uncultured Ruminococcus sp. Lineage (GTDB taxonomy): Bacteria > Bacillota > Clostridia > Oscillospirales > Acutalibacteraceae > Ruminococcoides. The sequence goes on from CACWXE010000077.1 coordinate 2,237, forward strand.
CGGGCGTTTTATAGGTTTCGGAACAAATGAACGCCTCCTGCACCATGTCGAACGCCTCTTCGGGAGAACAGGGATCAAACACGGGGATACGCGCGAACTCGGCAAAGCGGCGGGTATCCTGCTCGGTCTGGGACGAGATGGGGCCGGGATCGTCAGCCGATACCACGACCATGCCGCCCTTGACGCCGACGTAGGCGAGGCTCATCAGCGGATCGGACGCGACATTGAGACCGACCTGCTTCATCGTCACCATCGCGCGCGCACCGCTGTACGCGGCAGCAGCGGCGACCTCCATCGCCGCCTTTTCATTGACCGACCATTCAAGGTACGTGCCCTCGTGGGGATATTTCGAGACCGTTTCGATGATCTCGGACGAGGGCGTGCCGGGATAGCCGGAAACCAGATTCACTCCTGCGGACAACGCGCCTAACGCGATCGCGCCGTTGCCCATGACATATTTTTTACTCATTTCATCATCCTCTTACACGGAAAACACCGTGTATTTTTTCGTACCGTTCTATCATAGCACAAAAATAAAAAGATATCTACCCCATCGGAGAAAAAGTTGCGGGAGAGGGAATTTAAGCCAACGGTAAATGTTTCAGAGGATTTGTACACGATGACCCGCGGAAGGGCGGCAGATTTATCTGCGATTGGCCAAGCGCCACTGTATGACGTACCGCATGGTAGAAACGTTGTGCTCCTATCTGGGGGATTCGATATCGGAAACGCCCGTCATTCTCGGTACGTCGACAAGCGCCGTACCCTACGGAGGGGCTCATTTGCTTCGCGGTTGGGTTGGATGTGGTGGAAAGATTGCGGCGGGAGCAAGCCCCCGCCCTACGGGGTTCATCTGCTTCGCGTATGGACGGTATTGATCGGAGAAGTTCGGGACGTCGAGGGCGCCGTACCCTACGGAGGATTTCATTTGCTTCGCGGTTGGATGGGATTTATCGGAGAGATTGCGGCGGGAGCATTCCTCGGCGGAGACGCCTCCCCCTCTGTCACTTCGTGACGTCTCCCCAACGGGGAGCACCCCCGCCCTACGGGGTTCATCTGCTTCGCGGTTGGGTGAGATGTATCGGAGAAGTTCGGGACGTCGAGGGCGCCGTCCCCTACAGGCGGGATTTGCTACGCGATTGGGTGGAAAATGAAAAACAAAACACTCTGTTATTCAAGCAAATAACAGAGCGTGATGGTATGGATCTTTTATGTGATTTTGATGATGGTTCGCAGGATGATGTTCGCGTCAACGATGGTGATCTCGCCGTCATTGTCCGCATCGGCGGCTTTCTCGGAGAAGGAAAGAACGGACAGATCGGCAAGGCGGCGCTGGATCGCGGTCGCGTCCATCGGGGTCAAGCTACCGTCGCCGTCCACATCCCGACGGCTCACGCAGGAGGGGGTGATCATATCGACGGGCACTGCTCTGCCGAACAGCTGCCACGCGTATTCGGGATAGTCGATGAACACGTTGCGGTTGCCCTGCACGGTTTCGACAAGATCGTTGCGACGCATCTCCCACGTGTCGACGGGATCCTGCGCGCACCATGTCAGCAGGGTATCGAGATCCTCGACGACCTTCTTGCCGTTATTGGTACCTTTGTTTTCGTTGGGCGGCAGGAGTGCGGGATCGATATCGGTATAGAGATTTGGCTGTTCCCAGCGGCAGTAGACATACAGCAGGATGCGCGCGACGTCGCCTTTGACGTCGTCCTTGCACTCAAAAAGATCGGCGTCGTTCTTCACCCAATAGCAGATCTCGCCGTTGACACTGCCCGCTTTGACGCCGTCGGTATACACGCCGTTGATATCGCCGAAAAGATGGTCGCTTTTGGCGTTGTTGAGGGTGCTGACCGCGGGGCGCAGATGGTGCAGATCCGCGCCGCCGTTGCTCTGCACATAAGATGCGCGGCTCTTCGGCCAGATATGCTCGCGGTTGAGGCTGATCCCATCGGCGTCCGCCATGACGTCGGAATAGAACATGACGTAGGTACTGCTGCTCTCGACCGCGTCGGTGCTCGCCCAGAAATACGCGAGTGAGCCGGGCGCGTATCCGGAGTAGGAGGTTTTGTAGCCGTGGGTCGCCGTCATCAGCGTATGAAGCGCGTCGAACAGCTCGTTGTCCTGCATGGCGGTGTAACCCGTGGCGGGATCCGCCGCGCCGGATAAAGCGCTCAGGGAATCATATTGACAGTCGTCGTGATAGTACGCCTGCGCCGCGTCGGACAACGAGGTGCAAACAATATGGCGCTGTTGCTCATTGGGCGCGGGCAATGTGCCGAGTGCCGAGGCGGTCGGGATCGACAGCCACAGCATGATAAAAGATAAAAGTCCGGTAACTAATCTTTTCATTGGTTTCTCCGATATTGATCAGTCATGTAAGTCTTGAAATATGAACATTCAAAAGGCGCTCACCAAAGCTGTCGGTGAGCGCCTGATAAGCAGTTGAGATTGCCGCGGTATTGCCTTAAAACTCCGATTTCGTGGTTGCGTTGATATACTGAGTACCGGGGACAGGCTCGGCGCCGCCCTTGAGGGTGATCAGGTCGTGACAGGTCACCAGCTGATAGCCCTGCGCGATCAGCTCAGGCACCATGCGCTCGACAGCGTCGGCAGTCGAATCATAGATCTCGTGCATCAGGATGATATCGCCGTCCTTGACGTTGTCCATCACGGAATGATAGACCGCGTCCGCGTTGCGGGAGCTCCAGTCCTGGGTGTCGATCGACCAGTAATACGCCGCCATGTTCTCGGTAGCGCACTCATTGAGGATCGTGGGGGTCGTCATGCCGCCGGGTGAACGGAAACAGGTCGAGAACTGACCCGTGATATCGTGGATCTGATTGCTGGTACGGCGGATATCGTCGGGCGTGACTTCATTGCCGTAGCGCGAATGATCCCATGTATGGTTGCCCAGCTCCATCTTCAAGTCAGCTTTGCGCTTGACGTTGCCGGGATTCTGCGACGCGTAGTAGCCGACCATGAAGAAGGTCGCCTTGGCGTTGTTCTTCTCCAGAACATCGAGGATACGGTCGCTGGAATCGGTGTTGACGGCGGGACCGTCGTCGAAGGTGAGCGCGATCATCGGCTTACTGGGATCGAGGGCGCCATCCGCCTTTTGATCCACCGCCTTGGGTACGGGCTCGACCTTTTTGGAGGTGACGGTAACGCTCTGCTCCGCTGACGGAGCACTCTTGACCGTACCGCCGAGGTCGGCGGTCGCGCAGATCCTGACCGTGTAGTCGGTATCGACCGCAAGATCGGTGATGTCCGCGCTGCACTGAGCGGGATCGCTGATCGTCAGCGTCATGTCACTGCTGTAATCCTCGGAATTCTTCTTATACTCAACGAGATAACCGTTAGCCGCATCGTTCTTTGACCATTCCAGATGGATGGCGCCGGGATCGGTCGATTGGATGGTCGTGATCTCGGGAGCCGCAGGTAAAGTGTGGACTGTGTCCGTCGCGGTCGGCTTACCTTCTTTGTTGCCGCGCAGCACGGTGACCGAGAAGCGGTAACTCGACGCCTGATCCAGCCCCGTGACGGTAGCGGTCACGGTATCGGGATCGTTGATCGTCTGATACTCTTCAAAATCAGCGTCGCCCTTTGCCGTCATCACGCGATAACCGTCCGCTTTTTTGACCTTTTCCCAGCTGAGAAGCACCTGATCGGAGGCGATCTCGGAGACGGTCAGCGACTTGATCTCCGGCTTGCCAGCCGAGGACGCGATCACGATGATGCCGATAACGATAGCAAGCACCAGTACCAGAGCGACCGAAATGACCGCGACACGGAACATATTGGGCTTTCTTCTGTTGTTTCTGTTTTCGGGACGCTGATTCTGATAGCGCGGATCGTTGCGCGGCTGCGAGCGCTCCGCACGGTAAGGATCAACCTCTCTCGGTCTGTCATATCGGCGGTCGTCATCCCGACGACGATCATAACCGCGGCGGTTATCGATCCTGTTCCTGTGATAACCGGGACGGTCGTCTTCTCTGAATCTGTTATAGTCGCGGCGGTCGTCATATCCGCCGGCAGGTCGGTGCGTTCTGCCCGGATCCGCCTGACGGCGATCGGGGTAACGCGATTCGTTCCTGCCGTATTCACGCGGACGTCTGTAATCTTCCGATCTATAATCACGACGGCGTTCTCTGCCATCACCGGAGATATCGTCGACGCCGATAATAAAATCATCGTTATAATATGCCATACTCTTCCCCTATATACCCAAACAAAATATCCAGAACACATTATATAGTACGTTAATACAGGGATATTTCTAAAAAGGAAAAATAAGTAAGATTTTGTCAAAGAAAATGAGAAAAATTAAAGCATGAAAAATCCCGACAATCAAAAAATGACTATCGGGATAATTTTTCGCCATACAACAAGCCTAAATAAAATGCAATATCGCCTTAAAGATTGTTGCCGCGGGTGATGATCTCGACCCACTCCACGGGACCGATCGCCCCGTTTTGCTCCACATCAAGCTGCTTCTGGATCGCGATCACCGCGCGCTTTGTCTGCGGTCCGAAGATACCGTCCACCGTGATCTCGGGTACGGCGGGATCGGACTGCGCGATGCGGTTGATGTACTGCTGGATCACGCGCACCTCTTCTCCCCTGTCACCCTCCACGAGAAATCGCCCGGGATACGGCTCGCCGATGGCGCTCTGGAAGTTTGCGGGCAGGTCGGCGACCGCGTTTTTGTATACGCGCTCGATATGGTAGAAGGTGTTTTGATCGACAACGCCCGTGATCGGCAGGTTATACTCATTCTGGAAGGAAAAGACCGCGTCGCGTGTCAGCTCGTCGAAAAAGCCCGTGATCGGGATCGGCGGGAGTTGGGGGTAGAAATAGCCCAGAAACGCCAGATAATACTGCACCGCCTCGACCTCGGCGCCGCTGTCGCCGAGAGAAAGCTCCGTGCGGAAAACGCGCTCCACCTCGGGGATGGTCAAGCCCTCGCTGGTCAGCTCGGACAGCCGCTTGACCGCCGCGTAGATCTGCTTGATACGGTACCATGTCGCCTTGCCCACAACGCCGTCGGGCGTGAGGTTGAAGATGCGCTGGAACTCCCTGACCGCTTCGACAGTCTCGCTGTCATAGACGGAGGTGGCGGTGTTGATATTCGGGATGGCGGGATAATTGCGGCGGATGCGGTTGAGCTCGTTTTTGATGGTGCGCACATCGTCGCCGAAGGAGCCTCGGGACAGAGCGACGCCGGGATACGACTGCGTTTTGTCGGTCAAAGGCGCGTTCTCGACCAGCTCGATGTCGTCGCCGTAGTAGTATCGCAGGATCTGCATCGCGGTGTAGCCCTGATTCGCGAGGTCGACCGTGCCCCATTGCAAGAGGCCGCCGCACATGGTGATCCTGCCGTCACAGAACTTGGCGGCAAGCGGTTCGACCGCTCCCTCGCGGCGGATGTAGTTGTTGAAGATGTCATCCACGATCAGGCTGATGGTATCGAACACCTCACCGTCCTTGGTGTAAGCGTGATCGTAGCGGGTATCGTTGGTGATGTCGAAGTCATAGCCGCGGCTGGGATAATACTCGGTATAGACGCGGTTGAGGGTGTAGGAGATCTGCGCGAGGATGTTGGCGCGCAGGGCTTCGACCGGCCAGTTCGGGAAGATCTCGGATGAGGCGACGTTCTTGTGATGTAATCCGAAAACCGCACCGTCAGATTTTCGGCATTGCTGTTCGGCGCGCCGAGGTGAACGGTGATGTAGGACGGGATGGTGGGCAGCTCAGCCATTTTCTCTCTCCCCTGTCAGCGGCACCAGCGAGATGGGCAGGATGGTCTCGGTCTTGTCGTGGATGACCACCGTGCAGTCGCTCATCTCGCGGAAATCGGGATGGAATACGGTCACCAGATACTCCGCTTCGGGGATCTGTGACGATTCAAAATTCAGGGTGCTCTCGAACGATCGCGCGGGCAGTACCATATTATCGACGATGCCTGAGATATCGGTGACGTCGTTATACAGGCTGTAGCGCACGCCGCGGTAGATCTGTGACACATCGACGAGCACATTTTTGAGTGGAAAGGCGCCGCGCGCTACGCTGATCTGCACCTTCAAGGTGCCGCGTCCGGGATATTCGCGGATATACTCCTCATACTCGTCGCGAAAAGGCGTTTCACCCTGCGGCAGCACCCTGTCGGGCGCGTAGATCTCACCCGGATTTTTGCCGGAATCCAAATACTCTCTGTACATAACAATCCCCCTTATCACAATCCATATGAAGCAAATGGCAATAATATGAATAAGTATGAACGATTCGTAACTTGACATTTTCTATATATAAGTATTATAATATATAAGATTTAGCAGATATTCACAAAAATAGGGGTGACTTTTTGGTACATCCCCTATATCATCCATGTGATTGTGATATAATCTATTTGTAATCCATTAGATATCTTTCATTGAACGAATTAACGCCGATCATGACAGCGTATCAGCGTATCACCAAGGAGAATATATATGGCATTTGATCTCAAAAGAACACTCCTCGCTATGTGCGCGGCATCATTGATTCTGCTTTCGGCATGCGGCAAAAAGGAATCGGATACGACCTCGACCGCCGACCAGAGCGCCGCGACCGCAGCGACATCCGACAGCACCGTGCCGTCTTCCGGCTCAACGGCTTCTTCTGCCGAGGGCGGCAAGACCGCATCATCCGCCAAGGACGGAGAGGAACAGGATCGCGGCAGTGCTCCCGCGCGTGACGGCGCGTCCTCACAGGGCGGCAATACCTCAGGCGGCTCCGCGCAAGGCGGAGGATCATCCGACAAGAATACATCCGACAACGGAAGCTCCGATAATTCCGCGCAGGGCGGAGCGCTTTCCGGCGGATCGGAATCCGGCGGTTCCATGCAACAGGGCGGCAGTTCATCCAAAGGCGGTTCATCCGCCGGTTCGGGCTCCGCACAAAGAGACTCCGGCTCGGCGAAGTCGGAGCAAGCACGCGGCGGCGATAACGCGGAGGTGGATATCAGTGACCTTGGTTAAATCAATGATGGCAGTGATCGCATCGACGCTGATCATCTTCGCCTTCGCGGTCTCCAATACCGCGGCTGAAAAAACGATCATCGGCGATGTCGACGGCGACGGCTCAGTCACCGTGCAGGACGCGACCGTGATCCAGCATGTGCTGGCAAATATCAAAGAACCCGGCGACAACTATACCGAAGCGGGTGATGTGGACAACGACGGTGAGGTCACGAGCAACGACGCGACGCTGATCCTGCGATACAAAGCGGGGCTCATCCCCTCTCTCCCGTTCGGCCCCAACGTACCCACTACCGCGCCGACGGTAGCTCCGACCACTGCGCCGACGACAGCTCCCACGGTTGCGCCGACCGTATTCCCGACCGACAGCCAAGGCTGGGGACAGATCATCTACAGACCCTGACCGGCAAGGCACAAAACTACTCATACCGAAAAAACTGCCTTGATCGGACGTAGATAACAAGCGCACGGAAAGCAAGTGATCGATCAAGGTTATTTACCGCCTAACGATTTACAGCATATATCAACAAGCCACTAAACACCATATTATACATAACATAAGCCCATCGACACACATTCATCATTGACATGCAAGATTCAAGGAGGAAAGCGATGATAACAAAAAGGATGTTGAGCATTTTTCTTGCCGTACTGATGATCGGAATGACGCTTACTGCATTCCCGATCACAGCAAACGCGGCATCAAACACATGGGATCCGAATAACGGCGTGTATGATATCACCACCGAGGATGATCTATTTGCGTTCAGAGATTCGCTTGATAACGAGCAGAATTATGCAGGTATCACAGTCAACCTTCTCAGTGATATTCAAATCTCCGAAGGGAGAACTTATGTATCGCCTTGCTCAAACGGTTCTGCGGATGTATACTTCTTCGGAACCTTCAACGGAAACAACCATACGATCTCCAATCTCAATATGGTTTCTTCGGACAATTCTACCGTGTCCTTTTTCCCTTTTATCGGTGACGCTACCATCAAAGATCTGACGCTGAAAGACGTTACCATAGAAAACGGTAAATCATGGAATGCGGCTTTTGCTCCTGTTTCATTGGGAGATGACAAAATCATCAACTGCCATCTGGAAGGTAACTGTTTGATCAAGTCCGATAAAACCTTTAGTAATAACTGGAACTATACAGCAGGCATCATCGCCGACAACTATGCGGGCAGCCTTGAGATCAGGGATTGTACCGTAGGCGAAAACGTTCGTATCATCGGAACGACCAATTCGACACAATACAGAGTAGCCGGAGGAATTCTCGCGTATGTAAGATTTTACGGAGAAAACACGTTGATCAGCAACTGTATCAACAGAGCTGACGTTGAATCCAGTTATATCGCGAGCGGTATCGTCGGAACGGTTACATCTAACTCTTCCAACTATAATTCGCTGACAATAACGGATTGCACCAATTACGGCAATATCTCCTCTTCCGAGCACGGAAACGGCATCAAAAGAATGGCAGGTATCTTAGCAGAAAGCTTCAGCTGGTCAACTGTGTATATTGACAGGTGTATTAATCACGGAGATATCACCGTAAACGGAAACTGTGCAAGCGGCAGCGGCGGTATAGCCGGTGAAGTCGCTTGTTGCTCCATACAGAACACATACAATACCGGTACAGTAACCGCATTGGACTCGAATACATTAGGAGGAATCGTCGGTCAGTTCAGAACCGAACAAACCGTGGAACCTGTTTATACCGGAGGAACCGAGATCATTTATTTCCCCGAACAATTCAACTCGATGTACAACTGCTATAATACGGGAACCGTTAACGGCGGAAACACTACCTTTGTAGGCGGCTTATGCGGCATTATACAGGACTCCTCCTCTACCCCGGCAAACTCTATTATAGTGAACGCGTATAATTTCGGCACGGTGAACGGTGGCGTTTATTCCGGAAATGTCAGTGCCGAAATCCAGAACACTTCCGTGAGCAACGCTTTTTCTCCTAGCGGAACACAGTGTATCGAAACCAATTCCGGCACGGTGATTTCAACTTCTGATATAGGTTATTACACCTCAGCAGATATCGACGGAATCGTTTATCCCGCGACAATGAAAACAGGCGAAAGCGAGATCATCTCAGATGAGCCTCTTGCCG
>CACWXE010000078.1 GCA_902764715.1 uncultured Ruminococcus sp.
TGATCGTCAAGAAACCCAGCCCGCTGTTCCAATACCTGAACGACGGCGACTGTGTGTATTTTGTCCATTCCTACTACGCCGCCGACTGCGACGACAGCGTGACCGCGGTCGCGGAGTACAGCGCGGAGCTGACCGCCTCGGTGGAAAAGGGCAACGTCTTCGGATGCCAGTTCCACCCCGAAAAAAGCGGTGATGTGGGATTGAAGATATTGAAAGCATTCTGTGATTTATAATTAGGAATGAGGAATGAGAAATTAGGAATTTCGGGAAACGCTAAAGCGTTTTGATTTGTAGTTTTGCTTAAGTTAACTTAAAGATCGGGTGCGGGTGTCCCGCCGTTAATTCCTAATTCCTAACTCCTAATTCCTAATTTAATGATTCTTTCCGGAGCGATATCTCGTTTCCGATATTCCCCTGTAAGGAGGTTATGAACTTATGATATTATTCCCCGCTATCGACCTTGTCGGCGGCAAGGCGGTGCGCCTGTATAAGGGCGACTATGACAAAATGACCGTCTACAGCGATCATCCCGAGGAGATCGCGCTGGATTTCAAAAACTGCGGCGCGACCCATATCCATATCGTGGATCTCGAGGGCGCTCGTGACGGCGGCACCCCGAATCTCGACACGGTATTAAAGATCAAAAAAGAAAGCGGCCTGTTCTGCGAGGTAGGCGGCGGCATCCGCAATATGGAGGTCGTCGACCGTTATCTGAGCGCGGGCGTCGACCGCGTGATCCTTGGCACGGCTGCAATCAGTGACGAAGCCTTTTTGAAAAAGGCGATCGAAAAATACGATGCGCGCATCGCAGTGGGCGCGGATATCCGCGAGGGCTTTATCGCCGTCAAGGGCTGGCTGGAGCGCAGCAGCGTGACCGCCGACGAGTTCTTTGAGAGAATGCAGAACCTCGGCGTGAAGACCATCATCTGTACCGATATCAACCGTGACGGCGTGATGGCGGGCACCAACCGCGATCTGTACCGCACCATGAGCCGCCGTTACAGCATGGACATCACCGCCTCGGGCGGCGTGAGCTCGATGGATGATATCCTCGCGCTCCAAAAGATGGACTTGTACGGCGCGATCATCGGCAAGGCGTACTACACCGGCGCGATCGATCTGAAACAGGCAGTGGAGGCGGTACAATGATCACAAAACGCATCATCCCCTGTCTGGACGTCAAGAACGGCAGGGTCGTCAAGGGCGTGAACTTTGAGGGGCTGGGCGACGTCGCCTCTCCCGTGGAGCTCGCGCAGTATTATTCATCCTGCGGCGCGGATGAGCTGGTGTTCTACGATATCACCGCGTCCGCCGAGGGCAGATCACTGTTCACCGATATCCTGACCGAAACGGCGCGCAAGGTGTTTATCCCGCTCACCGTCGGCGGCGGCATCAATACCGTCGATGACTTTGACCGCGTGCTCAAATGCGGCGCGGATAAGGTCAGCGTCAATTCGGGCGCGATCCGTAACCCCGACCTGATCTATCAGGCGGCTAAGCTCTACGGCGACCAGTGCGTGGTCATCTCCGCCGACGTCAAGCGGCAGGACGGCGAATTCCGCGTCTATGCCAAGGGCGGAAGAGAGGACACCGGCATGGAGGCGATCTCTTGGATCAAACGCTGTGTCGATAACGGCGCGGGCGAGGTCGTGCTCAATTCCATCGACACCGACGGCGTCAAGCAGGGCTTTGACCTCGAAATGCTCGAGGCAGTGAGCAGCGTCGTGAACGTACCCGTCATCGCGTCCGGCGGCGCGGGCAAGATCGAGGACTTTTTGACCCTGTTCCGGACATTACCGAAAGTCGATGCGGGACTTGCCGCTTCGATCTTCCACTTCGGCGAGGTCAAGATCTCCGATCTCAAAGCGGAAATGGCAAAAGCAGGCATCCCGACGAGAATATAACAAGCCTTCCCCTTGAGGGGAAGGTGTCAACGTAGTTGACGGATGAGGTGGAAGCGTTTTCTTTTTATCTCGTTAATTGATTATTCGGAAGGGTTTCCACCTCATCCGACCAATTTGCCGGACACGATTGTCCGGCAAATTGCCCACCTTCCCCTTGAGGGGAAGGCTTAACTTCGCTGTTTATACAGTATTACAGGAGGAAAACAACATGATCAACATCAATGAACTTAAATTTGACGAAAAGGGTCTGATCCCTGCCGTGGTGGTGGACAGTATCACCAAGCAGGTTCTCACCGTAGCATATATGAATGAGGAAAGCCTTAGGATCTCGATGGAGAAGGGGCTTACTTGTTTCTGGAGCCGTTCGCGTCAGGAGCTGTGGCTCAAGGGCGAGACCTCCGGCAACTACCAGCATATCGTCAGCATCACCGCCGACTGCGACAAGGACGCGCTGGTCGTGATGGTAGAGCCCGACGGTCCCGCGTGCCATATGGGCACCACCTCGTGCTTCACCAATCCCGTATGGGAGAGCGACGAGCTCAAGGAGTTCTCGTATGAGGGCCTGATCGACCTGATCAAGGGTCGCAAGACCGATCCGCAGGAAGGCTCCTACACCACCTACCTCTTCGACAAGGGTCTGGACAAGATCCTCAAAAAGGTCGGCGAGGAGTGCACCGAGGTCATCATCGCCGCCAAGGCAGAGGATAAGAAGGAGACGATCTATGAGATCGCCGACCTCGCCTATCATGTCATGGTGCTGATGATCGAGCAGGGCATCTCGCTCGAGGACATCCACCGTGAGCTCGCTTCCCGCCACGTGATCGACAAAAAAGTCAAGCAGGAGAAGATGACCGGTGATAACTAAGGATCTGCATATGCACACCTGCTATTGCGACGGGTCAGCCGCGCCTGAAGATATGGTGATATCAGCCATAGAAAAGGGATTGTCTACCGTCGGCGTCAGCGGCCACAGCTACACCTTTTTTGATGAAAGCTACTGTATGCAAAAGGCGGCGGTACCGCGTTATCTTGCCGAGTGCCGCTATCTGCGCGCGAAATACTTCGACCGCATCCATGTGCTCTGCGGCGTGGAGCAGGATTACTATTCCGACTACCCGACCGACGAGTTTGACTATGTCATCGGCTCGGTGCATTATGTCAAGGTCGATGAGGAGTACATCCCCGTTGATGAGAGCGTTGCGATACTGAAAGACGCTGTTGAAAAGCATTTTAACGGTGATATCTACGCGCTGTGCGAGCTGTATTTCGCGACGGTCGCCGATATTGTCAACAAGACCGGCTGCGACATCATCGGACATTTTGACTTGATCAGTAAGTTTATCGAAGTAGGGGACGACGCTTGCGACGTTCCGCATACGGGCGATTCCGCGAATGCGATCTTTGATATACACCATCCCCGCTATATCGCGGCATGGCAGAAGGCGGTCGATACGCTGTTGAAGCATAACGTACCCTTTGAGATCAACACCGGCGCGATCTCACGCGGCTATCGCACCTCGCCCTATCCGAATAAGGACATGATCGCCTACATCAAGGAGCACGGCGGACGTTTTGTCCTGTCCTCCGACGCTCACAGCACCGATACGATCGCATACAGATTTGAAGAATATGAAGCGATGACCGAATAGTTGAACGTTTTTGATAATCGTAGGGGAGGGGCTTGCTCCTCCCGAAAACGATAGTTCATATGTTGTTTAAGGGCAACGCAAATAAGTAACCCGACAGGTATTCAGCCTGTCGGGTCGTTTGTTTTATTCGGTTGAGATTGCCACGGCGCCTTGACGGAGCCTCGCAATGACAATTGATAGTGTGGTTTTTAGAAGCTGATCTTCTCCGCAATATACGCTTCGAGGTCGGCGATGGCGACGCGCTCCTGCTGCATGGTATCGCGGTCGCGGACGGTCACGCAGTTATCTTCAAGGCTGTCAAAGTCATAGGTGATGCAGAACGGTGTGCCGATCTCATCCTGACGGCGATATCGCTTGCCGATGGAGCCGGCGTCGTCGTAGTCGACCATGAACTGCTTGGAGAGCTCATCAGCCAGCGCGCCCGCCTGCTCGCTCAGCTTCTTGGAGAGCGGCAGAACGGCTGCCTTGAAGGGCGCGAGGAACGGATGCAGGCGCAGTACCACGCGGGTATCGTTCTTTGCTTCATCCACAAGCTCCTCGTCATACGCTTCGGTCATGATGGTCAGGAACAGACGTTCCACGCCCAGCGACGGTTCGATGACGTAGGGAACATAGCGGCTGTTGTCGGTCGGATCGAAGTAGCTCAGATCCTTACCCGAAACATTCTGGTGCTGGGTCAGGTCATAGTCGGTGCGGTCGGCGATGCCCCACAGCTCGCCCCAGCCGAACGGGAAGAGGTACTCAAAGTCGGTGGTCGCCTTACTGTAGAAGCTCAGCTCCTCCTTACTGTGGTCGCGCAGTCTGAGGTTCTCTTCCTTGATGCCGAGGCTGTAGAGGAAGTCGCGGCAGTAGGAGCGCCAGTAGTCGAACCATTCAAGGTCGGTGTCGGGCTTGCAGAAGAACTCCAGTTCCATCTGCTCAAACTCACGCACACGGAAGATGAAGTTGCCCGGGGTGATCTCGTTACGGAAGGATTTACCGATCTGCGCTACGCCGAAGGGAACCTTCTTGCGGGTGGTGCGCTGGATGTTCGCGAAGTTGACAAAGATACCCTGCGCGGTCTCGGGACGCAGATACAGCTCCGCTTTGGTGTCTTCGGTGACCCCTTGGAAGGTCTTGAACATCAGGTTGAACTGACGGATATCGGTAAAGTTGGATTTGCCGCAGTTGGGGCAGGTGATGCCCTTGTCACGGATGTAGTCCATCATCTGTTCGTTCGACCAGCCGGCGACGTTGGTGCCGTCAAAATCCTCGATCAGGTTGTCGGCGCGGTGGCGGGTCTTACATTCCTTGCAGTCCATCAGCGGGTCGGAGAAGCCGCCTAAGTGACCCGAGGCGATCCATGTCTGCGGGTTCATCAGGATCGCGGAATCCAGACCGACGTTATATTTATTCTCCTGCACGAACTTTTTCAGCCATGCCTTTTTGATATTGTTCTTCAGCTCCGCGCCCAAGGGGCCGTAATCCCATGTGTTCGCCAAGCCCCCGTAGATCTCCGAGCCGGGATAGACAAAGCCTCTGCCCTTGCACAGAGCGACTAATTTTTCCATTGTTTTTTCGGTGTTATTCATGATTTGACCTCCATTGTCGCCGCTGGCTGCGGCGGTGAATTTTAACAACAGTATATATAGTTTACCTTTTTATGATGTTGTTGTCAAGAAATAGATGAAACGCAATGTAGGGTACGGCGCTTGTCGACGTACCGTGACCTTTCCGATATATATCACCTAAATGCAGAGCAAATCACATTTTCCGTAGGGATGATCATTGGACACGTGTGTCGCATCCGCTTAATGACGGACTTTTCCAATATCGAAAGCGCGTGATAGGGGAGAAACGTTTTTGCTATGCGGGTCGTCATGAATGTCGACCCCTACGATTATCGGTAACGTTTATTGTTGGGGATGACGCTTGCGACATCCCGCTACCTTTCCGTCATTCTGCCCAAATACATTCGTGCTTTTTCTACGTTCCGATCATGTGGAAAACGTGGAAAATTATTGACTGTTTTTTTGTTTTTGATATAATGAATATGTATAAATAGATCTGTTTACAAAACAAAAGGAGGAGTCAGCATGAAAAGAAGGATCATTGCATTGATGCTCGTATTATGTATGATGTTCGGTATCGGCGGCTTTTCTGCATTTGCAGGTACACCGATATTCGATGTGAATGAGCATTGGAAAACAAACGTCGTGATCTTCTATAACATTAATGATATTTTTGATTCTGCGACGATCTGTTACTGCGCCGACGCTTCCGATAATTGGCAGAACGCAGAGATGACCTATGGCGGTAAGAACGCGTATCATCAGGACAGCTGGTATTTCACCATGCCGGAAGGCAAGTACCGTTACTATATCACCGACGGTACACACCGCACTCAGGAACAGTATTTTACTAATGAGGTGCTTCTTTATCTGATGAACGAAACCGATAAAAACGGATACTATAAGCTGTACGAGGATAGGATAGCTCTCAAACCTGAGGGTTCGTCGTCTGTGTATGATAAGCTGGTTGAGCATCTCAGCGAGCTTACTCACGGTTATGACACGCAGCTCTATGCTTATGAAGAGCTGTATACCCATTATGATAAGGACGGCAAAGCGGATTGGGTGTTTGTCAATGCGTTTGGCGGAGGCGGAATGCCGTGGATCGCCTGCAAAATTTTCAATCACCGTGTTTATTTGTTGGATACGACCAGCGGATTATTTGAGTTCGGTATGGGACTGTACGACGTGAAAGAGGACGTCTTTATCGATATCGCTCGTATGGACGATTACAGCGCCTATGACGGACTTGCCGAAGCGATCGACACTTACGGCAAAGGTGTACTTCTCGGAGATATCGACAGAGATGATGCGATGACGGTTCTCGATGCGACCATGCTCCAGAGATGCAGCGCAAAGATTGCGGAGTACCCCGCAAATGATGAGATCGAGCCCTATTCCAGCAGTTATACCCATATCCGTTATTATTCCGACTTCAATCTGGACGGTGAGCGCAGTATCCTCGACGCGACCTGTATGCAGCGTTATTTGGCAAGAGTATGATGGAATTAAGGTAGTACGTTGAATTGAAATAGTAGGGGAGGGGCTTGACCCTCCCGAAAGCTATCCGAAATATGTCGTTCAAATGCGGAGCAAATCACATCTTCCGTAGGGTACGGCGCTTGTCGACGTACCGAGAATGACGGACGTTTCCCATATCGAAAGCGTGAGATAGGGGTGAAACACTTCTGCCATGCGGACGACCGATGGTCGTCCCTACGATGATGCGGTACGTCATAAATGCCGTACCCTACAAAATGTGCAGCTCCTCAACGGACTTTGCTTTTTTGTCGAACGACCTGCCACGGGTCGTCATGAATGTCGACCCCTACAATTCCTATGCAACGTTTTGAGCATAAAAAAAGCGGCGGGATATCCCGTCGCTTTTTTTGGTGATTCGGTTGAGATCGCCGCGGGGCGCATACAAATTGTCATTACGAGGAGGGTCAGACCCATGTCTGACCTGACGTGGTAATCTCATCCTTGTTTATACGCGCCCTTCGCAATGACGATCGGTATTAATACACGATGACCGGTGTGCCGACCTCTATGACGGCGTACATCTCCTTGGCAACCTTGGGGGGCAGGTTGACGCAGCCGTGCGAGCCGTTGCCCTTGTAGATGCTGCCGCCAAAGCTGGAGCGCCAGTCAGCGTCGTGCAGACCCCAGCCGCCGCCGATGAACGGCATCCAGTAGGTGACGTAGGAGGTGTAGTTGTCGCCCTTGAGCGTACAGGGAGAGGCTTTGCCGTTGACGGCAAAGTAGCCCTTGGGGGTGTCGGCGGAGCCGTAGTTGCCGGTGACGCAGTCGCTCTCGAGATAGACGTCGCCGTCAACGATGTACCACATGTGCTGGTCGTCGAGGCTGACTTCGACATAGGTGTCGCCGACTTCCTTGTCATAGATCTCTTTGTTCGCGACAAAGCTCATCTCGGTATAGGTGCCGGTGACGTCGTGGCCGTCTCCAACAAGGCCAAGGACCTCCTCCCCATCAAGGAGGCGCTCATCTCCTCCGAGCACGTGGCCGTCCCCGGCTGGCTCGAGGTCGACATCGAGAAGCTCCAGGGCTCCGTCCTCCAGCTTCCCTCGCGTGACCAGATCGACCTCATCAGCGACGAGACCATCGATCCCCAGCTCATCGTCGAGCTCTACTCCAAGTAGTAGCCCCCGGTTGGAGGTAGTACACATGTCAGAGTTCATCCGACCCCAGGTGTCGGTA
>CACWXE010000079.1 GCA_902764715.1 uncultured Ruminococcus sp.
AGAATAACTGCCCAACATACTTAATACACCCTCCTTGACACCAACAAACCCCTGCCATTTATGTGACAGGGGTTCTGTGTTATCGGTTCATGACTGCAATACCATAATTAAATTGAAGTAAAATTATCTGTTGCCAAACATTCCGCCGAAGGGATTGCCTCCCTGGCTGCCGCCGTTGCCGTTATTGTTGTTGGATTGACTGTTGCTGTTCGCGTTGTTCTGATCGGGGACGTCCTCATCCAGCGTCAGCTCGATCGTCTTCTTGCTGCCGCCGCGGTCGATCTCGAATGTGACCTTATCGCCTGCGGATTTGTCGCTGATAATATTGGTGATCTCCTCGGACTTGGTGATCTCTTTACCGTCGATAGATACGACACGATCGCCCTTAGCAAAGCCCGCCTTGGCGGCATTGGAGCCGTTTTCTACAGAAGCGATATAAACGCCCGCGTCATTGGTGCCGAAATAGTACCACGCGAACATATTGTTTGACAGATCCATGAAGGTCATACCGGTATCCGCTCTGCCGCGAACATAACCGTAATCCTTGAGATCATCGATGATCTCGATGACGTCGTTGATCGGGATGACAAAGCCGATGTTATCAATCTCTTCGGAAGAGGATTTTGCAACAACGATACCCGAAAGAGCGCCCTGACCGTCGAACATACCGCCGCCGGAGTTACCGGGGTTGACAGCCGCATCGGTCTGCATGAGGTGCATGGTCTTGCCGTCGATGACGATGGAGCGATCCAGCGCCGAGATGATACCTTCGGTGACGGAGCCGCCGAGTGTACCCAAGGGGTTGCCGATGATGACCGCCTTCGCGCCGACCGCGAGCTTGGAGGAGTCGCCGAACACCGCTACGGGCAGATCGGATGCTTCGATCTTCAACAGCGCGATATCCACCTTGGCGTCGGTACCGATCAGCTTAGCGTCATAGCTGTCGCCGCCGCGGGTCGTGACCTTGATGGAGCTTGCGCCGGAGATCACGTGATTATTGGTAACGATATAGCCGTCCTTGCTGATGATGACGCCGGAACCCGCGCCCTGTGCGATATACTGACCGTAGAACGAGCTGGTCTGCATGACCTCGGTCGTGATCTCTACGACGGTATCCGCGACCTCGTTGGTGATGGTCTCAGTCGACTTGTCAACCGTCTTTTCGGCGTCTTCCTTTTCAGTCTCCACCTTATGGATGACCATTGTGCCGGTGTCGTTGCTCTCATACTTGGATGCGTTGATCTTCTGCGCCAAAATGCTGCCGCCGAAACCGGTCAATCCGGAAATGATGATGCAGATAATGAGCAGCAGCGCGATACTGCCCTTTGACATACCGCCGCCGGACTTTTTGTCGTTCTTCTGACCGCTGCCCGCGGCGGTCGTCGTGTTCCAATTGTTCTCCGGTCTTTGCGGCATATTGGGAGCGCCGGAATAGATATTACGGCTGTTTTCCGTGGCACGGGTATTGTAGTGATAAAAGCCGTCGTTCAGGTTTTGATCCGGCTGACTCGGCGTCGGAGTGGGCTCGGGGCGGCTGTATGACGGTGTGCCGACAGGACGATACGGATTTTGATACACATTCTCTCTCGGCTGAACAGGCTGTTGATAGTTGGCGCGATCAGCATAGGGATTGTGATAGGGATGTTGCTCCCGCGGCTCTGCAGACTGTTGGATCGGCTGCTGCTGCGGAGCTACAGGCTGCTGCTCCTGGGGATCGGCGGTCAGTTCTGCCGGTTCCTCTTCGTGGACGGGATCAGGTGCAGGACTGTTTTCATTCTCAGCCGCTTCTTGAGGGGTCTCAGGCGTCGGCTGATTATGATCCTCTTTCTCGGGGAAGTTCAAGCTTTCATACAAATTATCAGACATAATATACCTCCTGTCACGCTGCCGTACAGCGGCGCGATACACTTTTAGAATCTATCACTATCATAAAACCTTTATGTGTCTTCTATATGAAACGAACATAAAAGAAATATGAACACATTATGAACAGAATATGAACGCGCCGATCATTGGCGCTGTTTGTCGATCACCATCTGCAAATACGGCAACAATTCAAAGCCCATGCGCTCATACAGACGTTTGGCTCCTTCATTGTAATCCTCTACTTCAAGACGAAGCCGCATGATACCGGGCTGCGCCTTGAGCCAATCAAAGAACTCTGTCGCCAAACCGCGTGAACGGTACTCGGGATCGATATAGATCTCTTCGATGGTCACGCTCACACCGCCCGCCTCCTGTGAGAAGGTCTTGGACAGCAGTACAAAACCGCAGGGCGTTGCATCACATTCAAAGATGTAGCCCTTGACATAGGCGTCGCTGCGCAGCATCTCATCAAAGGTGGCGCGATAATTCTCCTCTGGCACGGGCGCGTTCACCACATCGGTATGATAGAACACATCGACATAATGTCGGTACAGTTCCCAGTCGTTTTCCGTAATTCTTCTGAACATAGTATAATTCCTTAATCGAATATTAATGGTTGAGATTGCCACACCCCGACACGAGTGTCAGGGTTCGCAATGACATTCTGTAAGGTTGAGATTACCACGGCATAAACGCCTCGCAATGACGGATTATAGCATGGTGTATGCCACACTGTAAACGGTACGCAACGACTATTTCAGATCGATATGAAACAATCTTGCCGCGTTACGATACATGATGTTGTCATAATCCTCGGGGCTGATCATCGCGCGGAATTCGTTGAAGTATTCCTGATACAGCGATCTGTCACCGGTCTTGTTATGCAGATAGGTATCGGCGCCGTCGATGGGATTGTCGGAGCCGAACAGGAGCTTACCGCTCCCCCATCGCTCGATCGCTTTGAGGGTACTTTTGACCGGCACCCATGTCGTATCGCCGTACAGGTTATCCGCTTTACCAAGCAGCTCGATCGCCTCGCTGTTATCGGAGCCCAGATCCATATGCACCATCACAAAGCTGATATCGGGATGCTTGAGCGCGGCATTGTACAGATGGACGGAACGCGCCTCCTCGCAGCCGCCGGTGTGAGAAACGACCGGCAGATGATACTTTCGCGCGATCTCATACACCGCCTCGGCACGGGGATCATCGGGCGCGACACGCGAATGGAACGGATGCAGTTTGATTCCGTAGACCAGCTCGCGGTTCTCCTCCAGTAAGCGGATGAATCCATCATCGGGCGTTTCCGCGTAGAGCTTCATCCACGGCGTCACACCGATCCGATCGGGAAAACGTCGCGCGAAGCGGAGGGTGCGCTCGAACACATGATTCTGAGGCGTCTGCAAGGCGTCGGGGATCCTTTGACCGTTGTGGTCAAATTCAGCCGCGTTGACGCAGGACACCAGTGAGAAATCCACACCGTAACGGTTCATGGAGTAGATAACATCCTCTTCACGCATCTCAAAATCAAGGATCGTTCCGATATGCACATGAGTATCGATCAACATAAAATCACCGATATCTATTCTATCACAATCAAACGCGGGAATCAATCAGAAACTGAAAAATGCTGTCGATGACAAGCTGTTTCTTTCTCGATCACTGAGAATCATACTCGCATTCCGCCGTCCCCGGCATAGTATGTACTGTGGCGAATCGCCATCATCATTCCGATCTGTCACATCGTTCTGACACCATCCGGACAGATCGGATCAAAAGGAGAATGATTCATGGACAGGAAAACAATCATGGCTGAATACGGCATCACACCGCTGCCGAAGGATACGACCGAAGCGATGGCATACATCCCCTACCAGCCGTATGAGCCGGAGATGTGCAAGGCGGTGCTCGGATATGAGAACGGTACGCTGTTCCGCGCACTGCACAAGCCGTTCTACGGCAGCAAATGCGGAGGTGTCGACAATGACTGAACGCGATATGATGCTCAAAAAGATCGGCACCCTCAAATTTGCCGTCACCGATATCGATCTGTTCCTCGATACCCATCCGGGAGACAGCGCAATACTGAAGAAGCGTGAGGAATACGAAAGTCAGCTCAAACCGCTGATAACACAATTTGAAGCGCAATTCGGTCCGCTGACCAAATGCGAAAGCGGCGCCAACACATGGGCTTGGGTCAAAGACCCGTGGCCTTGGGATACGGAGGGTTAACTATGTTTGTATACGAAAAGCAACTGCAATACCCGGTCAAGATCAAGAACCCCAACCCCGCGCTCGCGAAAATCATCATCACACAGTATGGTGGCCCCGACGGCGAGCTCGGCGCGTCGATTCGCTATCTGTCACAGCGGTTTGCGATGCCGCTGCCCGAACTGAAAGCGACGTTGACCGACATCGGCACCGAAGTCCCTCCTTGATTCAAAATTTTTTGATTTTGCTCAAAATCCTCGATTTCAGCCTTGCCTTTGAGGATCTTTGCCTGCCATTTTTCGGGGATGAGCTTTAAGTGAACGTCGATCGTCCTATCCTTGTGAACATAGATTTTATCTATGATATTGCGGTAGAAAATGTCGTCCCACTCCTCCCCTACGCTCAGCGCGTTGATGTACTCTGTGATGGTGGCGATGATCTGCGTCTTGTCGGCGATCATGTCGCGATTTGCCTTTTCCTTGCTGAGTTTGCTTAATAACTCAGCATGTTCTGCGTTCAGCCGCTCGCATGCTTTCTTGTACTCTGATGTCTCAATATCACCCGACAGGCACATGTCGAGGAGCTTTTCTTTTTTCGCTTCGACCTTGCCGATCTCGTTCTCAAAAAACTCCACGTTGTTCTTATCGGCGCAGACGCGCAGTACCTCGTCGACCGTGCCGAGAACGGCGTCGAGCAATTCTTCTCTGTTGCCCATCACATCGCTGATGATGTGCTTCAGGATCAACTTGATATCGGTATCGCGCAGATTGATCGTATCGCAGCCGACCGTTTCACCGTTTTCGAGCGTACGGGGCTTGCCCTGACGGTTCTTGGTGATACACGTCCAGTTCTCATACTTGGTGCCGTTCGGACATTTTTTCTGAGAGTGGACGAAGGTTGCGCCGCACTCGGCGCAGATGATCTTGCCGGACAGCGCGTAACGATTGGCAAAGCCGTTCTTGGTGTAGTGCATATCGTGTCGGCGCTGCAGCTCACGCTGTGCCGCTTCAAAGCGCTCGCGCGGGATAATCGCTTCGTGATGATCCTTGATGACGACGTAATCCAGCTCACCCTTGTTGGCTTTCTTTTTGTGGGAGAGGTAGCTCTGTGTGTAGGTTTTTTGCTGTACCAGATCGCCGCAGTACTTTTCGTTCTTCAGCACGCGGAGGATGACCGTGTACGACCATTTCTTCATGAAGCGCGAGGTCTTGATCCCCGCTTCGCGCAGTTCGTTGGCGATCACATGACAGCCCTTTCCCTCGTCGAGGTACTTGTGGTAGATCAGTCGGACGATCTCAGCGCCTTCCTCATTGACGATCAGCTTACCTTCCCGGACGTCATAACCGAGCATATCGCGTCCGAATACCACACCCTGCTCCATCCTTCTGCGCTGTCCCCATTTTGTGCGCTCGGAGGTCTTTCGGCTTTCCTCCTGCGCGAGCGACGCCATCATCGCCAATCGGAATTCATGGTCGGGCTGATCGGTGTCGATGTTGTCGTTCATGAAGATCAGCCGGATACCGTATTCCCTCAGCTCGCGTGTATAGGCAATGCTGTCGAGCAGGTTGCGGGCGAATCGCGAGACCTCTTTAGTGATGATCAAATCGAATTTGCCGTCCTTGCCGTCTTTGATCATGCGGTTGAAGTCCTCGCGCTTGAAGGTGTTGGTGCCGGTGATGCCCTCGTCCACATAGATTTCGTACAGCTCCCATAAGGGATTGCGGTCGATGTACTCGTTAAAATATCGCTGCTGACTTTCAAGCGAATTCGCTTGGTCGAGCTTGTCGGTCGACACGCGGCAGTAGGCTGCGACGCGTATGACTTCTGTTTCCTTTTTCATTTCGTTTGCCTCCTTTAGCAACACAGTATACTCTGTTTTTTTGAAAAGTCTATATAAATTTTCGGAGCGGCCGAATCAGCCGCCCCGATATACTGAATCAATTATCGCTTCGTGACGTCCCCGCCGTTGTACCGCGTTTTGTTAATATGCATACTGATACAAAGGCGGGACGGGATGCAACGTCACGTTGCTCTTTTAATACATTCCTCACACTGTTTTTGGTCAAGGATTCCTTTCTCTTTCAGCGCGAGGAAGATCGCCTTTTTGATTTGATTTTCCAAATCTTTGCATACAGTTATCTGTTCGGGTTTTTCGGTCAATACGATCTGCGTTTTCACGATCATCACCTGACCAATCCTATGCTGAATCAGAAATACTTATGCTGTCATCACTCCTTTCGCGCTGGTATCGATCATGCAATAATAATCTAATCCTCATGATCTGATGAAGGTTAGGTTGCGCTGTTTCTTTTGTTTGAGAGGGTCTACTCTTTGATTATGCAACGTAAATATTTCTCCTCTCAAACAGGCTTAATATCCTTCAAATGGGAGAGAAAAAGTTCTGCAGAGACTACATAAATTGGGCAAAAAAACAGAGATACCATAACTGTGAACAGAAAGCAAAGCAAATTTACTCCTTAGCACAGTCCAGTATCTCTGTCCTTCCGTATTCCACATCCACTAAGATTGTTATTACGGAAGCTGCGAAATGCATCTACCTTTTAGAGACATCCCGTGTGACTATTCTAACACAATTAAGTGAGCTTGCCAAGTCTCTTCCTGAATACGAAGTCGTTCGTTCTATGTGCTGCGTAGGAGATATTCTCGCACCGCTATTGATCGCAGAAATCGGCGATATTCATCGATTCAATAACAAACACTCTGTTATTGCATATGCCGGAATCGACGCTCCGCCCTACCAATCCGGAACATATACCAGTACAAACAGGCATATTTCTAAACGCGGTAACGGTCACTTAAGAAAGATCGGATTCGAGATTATGCAAAGCCTTCTGATGCATAAACCCGAAGATGATCCTGTATTTGACTACATTACGAAAAAGCGTGATGAAGGTATGGGCGCCAAAAAAGCTATGATTGCCGGGCTCAACAAATTCCTTCGGATCTACTATGGTAAAGTCAAGGAGTTTTACAGAACCATCGAAGCGTGATTTCCCTTGTTAACCATATTGGGACGGTTGCAAATCTCAGCCGGCCTTAGTTATGTGCGCCTGTTTTGCTGAGAAAAATATTTCAATTATCTATCGTAAACCTCTTGACTTTTCTTAGCAGGTTTTTGCGTGGTATATTCTGACGTCAAAACGGGGGCACAAATGCCCACAAATCGCCCGTATTGCGTTTTGAAACAACCTCCGAGTCTTTATCGGCAGAGGAAGAAAAGCGAACAGCGGGGCGACTTTCGCGTCATCCCCGCTGCTGTGTATCTGCGTATATTTCAGTTGTCATCCTCACGCCGAGCTTGAAGCCTTCGATGTAGGCGTCGCGCTCAGATAATGCGATCAGCGACAGCTGACAGCTATCTATCTGCTCTATCTTTTCTTTCTGCTGTTCATCAGTCAAAAGGCTTTCCAACTCATCGATCAGATCTGTCATCTCTGACAGCTTCTTCTTTGTATCTTTTTTCTGTCGGTACTCGCTCGGGATGATGTTCCCGAAGTAGAAATCCTCCAACGTAGTCATGGAATCACGCTCCTTACAAGCACAACACAATACCATGAAAAATCAAGAAGTCAAGCATTATTTGATATACTCGTCCATAGCTCGCATGCTCTCGGCGGCGTATACTATTATACCGACCTGTAGGTGTTTGAGCCAGTGCCGTTCATAGGGGAGTCTGACTGTCACTACTCATATTAGCAAA
>CACWXE010000080.1 GCA_902764715.1 uncultured Ruminococcus sp.
AGCGGCAGTATCGGCACAAGCAAACTGATAGGGGTCGATCTCCTTAAGATCGATCTGACCGTTCGCGTGCTGAGAGGTTCTCTTCGCGTCAGCGGAATTGACTCTGCCGTTGCTGTCAGCGTCGCCGATCGGGCAAATCTTGACGTTCTGCACGGTATCGGCAGACACGGAAACGGTATACTCACGGGTCACATGATTGCCCTTTTCTACGCTGAGGGTATATTCGCCCGCGGGAACATTCTCGAAGGAATACGCGGTGTCAGCCTTGACGCCGGAGTAGGCAGCAGTCACGGTCACGGTATCGGTCTAGTTGTTGTCGGAGCCGGTCAGCTTCAGTGTGACGTCGTTGACGCCGTCATTGGTCTTATAGCTGGTAGCGGTACCGGAAAGGGTGAATCCACCGGGAGCGGGTAACTTCTCGATCACGACCGCATTGCCGTCGATCGCACCGGAGGTAACGCCGATCCCCTCTGCCATAACGATATTCTTAGCATTATCGGCAAGGAAAGAATCATCAAAGGCCGCGTCAGTTGCGTTGATCGCCAGCTTGCCGCCGTTCACGGTCACGATACTTGTATCAACCGGACCCTGTACGCCGATCTTGCCCTTCAGATTCAGCGCGCCGCTGTTCACGGTCAGGACAGAATCATCATGATCGTTGCCCAGCAGCAGACCCGCGCCTTGCGCGCTTTCAGCGCTTACGGTACTGTCGGTAAACGCAAAGCTGCCGCGGTTGACAACGATACCGGAATACCATGAGGACGTATGGATATCCGCGTTGACATTGTTCATCTTGAGGTCGGACGCCCATACGCCCGCCGCGGCGGAATTGATGTTCAGCGTGATACCGTCGATCACCAGATCACCGGTGCAATATAAACCATATCCGTAAGAAGGAGTGCTTTCGTTTATCGTCAAAGTGCCGTCGCCGGTAATGGTGAGATCATAAGGAGCGGGATAGATCACATCGCCGATCTGGTAGGATTCGCTGTTATAGGTGCCGATACCGTCACCCTGCGTCTCAGTGATCGTACAGTTGCCCTTGATCACCACATTCAGACTATCCATCTGGCTGAGTACGCCGGAGTATGTCCAGTCCTTGTCGGCACCTTGAGTGATCTCTGCGTTATTCAACGTTAAGGTGTTTTTAGCGGGATCATATACGGCGGTACCGTTACCGCAGGTAACAGTCAGGTGTTCGGAGGTCACCTGCTCACCGTTGACCCACAGATCATAGGCGACAGGTTCGGGTGTTTCACCCGCGACATGGTGATACTCGGGGCCTGAAATCCAGTAGCTGTATTGATCGGTAACCACGTCATGGATCGTATCATTGAGGTCTTCCGTGCTCAGCGAGTTTACCTTAGTGCCCCAATAGTAGGCTGTATTATCGCCCGGCAGCGTGATCAGATCGCTTTCGGCGAATCTGTATACATTGTCATGATAGTCGGCATAGTATCTCTTGCCGTTTTGATCGGTATAAATATCATATTTGCCGCGATCGACTTCACCCTTGGTGACATAATCGAGGATCTGTTCGCTCTTTTCGACGCTGTATCCCCTCATCTCGAGCTGGTACATTTCCGTAAATTCATAAGCCTCAAATTCCGGATCCTCAAAGCAGCATCCGACCTTCTCGTTATATACCAGTCTGATCAGCTCATAGTATGGCTCATAGACGCCGGGACTCACATAACGATCAAATTGGCTATAAGCATAGACCGAGTCGGGATCACCGGTCTTAGTCACCTTTTTGCCGCTGCGCATATAGAATCCCGTACCATAATACCGATCAAGAAAACGGAGATTGACCGGCTTGTCGATCGTTTGAACGTCATAATAGAAATCGGTCTCATTCTCGAGATCCTCATAGGAAACGCTGAGAAACTCCTGAGGAGAGTACGAGTTGTAAAGGATATAGAACTTTTCCGCCTCAGGATCAAAATGCACGCGATGCATGGTGATTCCGGTCTCGCCCCCGCCGCCGGAATAGGTACCGACCTCGACAAAGAGATCGTCGGGAGCGGACTTGCGCCTGATAGCGTTATTGGTCAGTTCAAAGCCCGAGGGATCATTAATGTCATCGGAAGTCCATACGGTCAGCTCCATCTGCTCGGTGACTTGTTCCGTTTCGATCTGATAGCCGTCCTCTTTGAGCTGATCGACAGTATAGTAACGGGATTCAAAAGAGGTATCCTCTTTGTACATCTCTTCCTCATCGTCCCAGATCACACGATAAACCCTGTATCCCGCGGGATCTTCGGGATCATCGTCCCAATCGACAGTGCCGGCATAGACAGCCTCGGGCTCACCGTGCTTTGTGAGCTTGACCGCTTCGTTGCCGCGGTTTTCATAGGCCCACGTATCGGCATATTCGATGGGAGTGGGCGCCATGCCGTAGACATAGTCATACGCTTCTTCAAATTCGGCTTTGGTGTATTCTTTGCCGTTATATCCGGTGTCTCTAAAGCTGTAATCAACGATCCACATACCGAGATCGTTGGAATAGATATAACGGGAAACGACATAGATAACGCCGTCCATTACGGCAAGCGCGTACACACCGTTGGGATCGGTCTTGGACTTTACCCTTTGACCGCGGGTGTGTTCTACGTCTCGATTGACGACGATAGCGTTGACGGTATCTGCTCTCTTCTCTACGATTTGTTCACTCTTTGCCTCGGGAGCCGCCTTGCCGCCGACGGTGATCGCGCCGCCGTCATCGGGAGTGATCCCGGTACCGCTTATATTGACGAGCGGCAAGGGCTTCTCTTCATCATCGACAGCGTCATTATAAAGATGGACGGTCACGGTATCAGCGATATCGAGGCTCATCAACGAACCCTCGCCGTCACCCCGCATAAAGATCGCTCTGTCGTTGAGCTTCTGCTCATTCACCGACAGCGTACCGGTGCCGACGATATTGAGGCTGGTATTATGGAAGTTGAAATAATCGTAGACATAAATGATGCCGACCGAACAGCTGCCGACGACATTCATCTTGAAATCGTTGCCCATGTACCAGATGAACAGCTCGTCGTTCGGTCTGTTCAGGTTGTTGATCGTCAGCGTGTTGGTCGACAGATCATAGGTCATACCCTCGACGGCACTGTTATTGATCACGACTTTCTGCTGATCATAATCATAATTCAATGTGTAGTAGTTATTTTTGGTCGTTGTGTCAAAGATACCGATTCGCGCGCCGCCGTACATAAACGGCTTCTGCGCGGGACCTGAGGTCGGTTCGGCAGCAAACGCCGTCACGGTGAACAGCGAGAGCAGCAACGCCGCTACAAGTACCAGCGAAATCATCTTTTTCATACATCATACTCCTTTATGATTTTTATTGCCGGAAGAAGATCATCAATTCCCGGGCGTAACATCTGCTCACAAGAAATCACAATCCTCTATGCTAACTATTATATTTTAACATAAAAAATAAGCGTTGTCATCATCTTTTTGTCAAAAATTTAAACTCCTACCTCAACAAACTTCTTCATAGCGCCCGTGAACGTCACACCTTTACGCCGACCGCATAAGATGGTATGGGAGCCGAAACGCTCCCAAAACACAGGAAAGGAAAAATCATGGCTACCACATTTACCAACACAGCTACCCTGAGCTACACCGGCGGCTCGGTGCAGTCAAATATCGCGGTCGGCTCGGTCGAGGGCATCCTCAGCGTCAGCAAAACCACCGCCGCGCAGGATTATCAAACGGGGGAATCGATCACCTACGCCGTGAGCATCATCAACCACAGCGATACCGCGGTGACGGGGCTGACCGTCACGGATGATCTCGGCTCGTATATCTTTAACACCGGCACGGTACAGCCGCTGAGCTATATCGAGGATTCCGCGTTGTATTTCAGCGACGGCGTCCTGCAGCCGACTCCTGCCGTAAGCACCGCGGACGGACTGGTTTTCAGCGATATCAGCATCCCCGCGGGCGGCAGCGCTGTGATCATCTATGAGGCACAGGTCACGGAATACGCGCCGCCCGAGACAGGCGGTGTGATCGAAAACACCGTCACCGTCAGCGGCACGGGGCTTTGTGACGTCAATGCGACCGAGAACGTACCGGCGGCAGTCGGCGCGGCACTCAGTGTGCTCAAATCGATTGCGCCCATCCCCGTAGCGGAAAACGGCGAAGTGACCTACACCTTCCGCCTGCAGAACAACGGCAACACCGCCATTACCGCGGCGGATAACGCCGTCATCAGCGACGCCTTCTCCCCCATTCTCAGCAACATCAGTGTCGCGCTGGACGGCACACCGCTTGCCGAGGGCACCGGCTACACCTACAATCAGAACACCGGCTTGTTCCAAACCGCGAACGGCGTGATCACCATCCCCGCCGCGACCTTCACGCAGGACGCCGTTACCGGCGCGTGGAGCGTAGAACCCGGTACAGCCACCCTGACCGTGACCGGCACCATCGGCTCGATGTGTGACGCGGGCGCCGCGGAATTCGGCGGCTGAACCGCAAAGCAAAATATAACCTCCAAAGCACCAAGCTGTCGGCACCCCGGCAGCTTGGCTTACTTAAAGTCAAGGAAGAAAACGTCTCGGCGGGAGCATTCCTCGATCCACAGTATACGTTTCAGCGGATTTGTAGGGGAGCACCCCTCCCCTACAATTAGATTGATCTGCTTCGCGTTTGTGTGAGATTGAATTGGAATGTTTCGGTACATTGTCGTAGGGACGAGCATTGCTCGTCCGCATGGCAGGAACGTTTCTTTCCTATCCTGCGTTTTCGAAACAAGAAACGCCCGTCATTCTCGGTACGTCATAAATGCCGTACCCTACGGAATAATTGATCTGCTACGCGTTAGGGTGGGATTGAACGGAAAGGTTTCGGTACGTCGGCGTAGGGACGAGCATTGCTCGTCCGCATGGCAGAGGCGTTGTGATCCTATCTACCGTTCCCAATATGCAAAACGTCCGTCATTCTCGGTACATCGACAAGCGCCGTACCCTACGAATACATTGATTTGCTCCGCTTTTGGATGGGATGTAATGGATAGGTTGCGGAAGGAGCATTCCTCGGCGGAGACGCCTCCCCCTCTGTCACTTCGTGACATCTCCCCAACGGGAAGCACCCCTCCCCTACATTAAACATTTCAGCAAAACTGTAGGGGAGCGGCTTGCTGCTCCCGCGGCAGGGCGTCGGTTAATTTGCTATTTATGTTGAGAAGATGTACGTACCGCATGGCAGAGGCGTTGTGTTCCTATCTACAGTAGTTCCCGATAACAAATACGCCCGTCATTCTGCGGATGGTCAATGACCATCCCTACGGAAGGATTGATGTGCTCCGCATGATAAAGGGATATTTCGGAAATGTTTCGGTACGTTGGCGTAGGGACGAGCATTGCTCGTCCGCATGGCAGATGCGTTGTATTCCTATCTACCGTTCCCAATATACGAAACGCCCGTCATTCTGCGGATGGTCAATGACCATCCCTACGGAAGGATTGATGTGCTTCGCATTTTGATGTCATTTCAACAAACGTTTCGGGAGGAGCAAGCCCCTCCCCTACAGTAAACATTTCAGCAAAACTGTAGGGGAGCGGATTGCTGCTCCCGCGGCAGGGCGTTGTCAAAACGCTATGTATATTAGGGAGATGTGCGTTATGTAGGGTACGGCATTGATGCTTTATCCATTTAAAGTGATACCGAATAAAAATATTTTTCGCAAAAAGACTTGACAAATGGATTTTCATGCGCTAAAATACAGCCATACCAAAATTGAACAGCAAACCTATGACGAAGAGTGAGTAAGCCTTACCACTTGTCACCCAGAGAGCCGCGGATGGTGGGATCGCGACGGATGAGCTAAGGTCGAATGGACTTCGGAGGGCGAGCAGAAATGTCAGAAAGCTGACAGAGTATGTGAGACGGATTGACCCGACGTAAAGGTGGTCAGCGTATGGATGTACGTGTGAGCGGGCGTGAAAGCGCCAAGCCAGGTGGCACCGCAGGAATTGATCCTGTCCCGGCAGAAATGCAGGGACGGGTTTTTGTTTTCTAAGCCTCCCTTTTATAAATGAAGGAAGGCTTGCCGCAAGACAATATCGGAGAGATTGTATAAGAATCACAACCTTATTATTCGGTTGGTCGCTTATACTCCAATGATACAATCCCTCACCCGCTCGATCGCGGGAGCTCCCTTTACCAAAGGGAGCCTCAACAAGGAGAAATTATGAAGATAACATTACTGACAAAACGATGGCGGAACAAAGGCTCCCTTTCCTAAAGGAGCTGTCGAGGCGATGAGCCGAGACTGAGGGTTGAAAGATTCGTTCCGTATATGAAACAAAAACAACATAACGATGGCAACCCTCCGACTCGGACAGAGTCCGAGCCACCTCTCCGGTGTATGGAATCTGTTTCCCAAATCAAAGATTTGGACAGAATCTCACCTTAGGAAAGGGAGGCTTGATACCCTGCAAATACAAAAAAACATGAAACAGAAAAGGAGAAACATCATGGCTGAAAACAAGATCCCTTATAAGATTTATTTAGACGAAAACGAGATCCCTTCCAAATGGTATAACCTGCGCGCGGATATGAAGAACAAGCCCGCGCCTCTGCTGAACCCGGGTACCGGTCAGCCGCTGACCGCCGAGGAGATGAGCGGTATCTTCTGTGAAGAGCTCGTCAAGCAGGAACTCGACGACACCACTCCCTTCATCGACATCCCGCAGGAAATTCAGGATTTCTACAAAATGTACCGTCCCTCTCCCCTGGTACGCGCCTATTGCTTAGAGGCGGCGCTCGATACTCCCGCAAAGATCTACTACAAATTCGAGGGCAACAATACATCCGGCAGTCACAAGCTCAACTCCGCGATCGCGCAGGCATACTACGCGAAGAAGCAGGGACTCAAGGGCGTGACGACCGAGACCGGAGCAGGTCAGTGGGGCACGGCGCTGAGCATGGCTTGCGCATACCTCGGACTGGATCTGAAGGTATTCATGGTCAAGGTCAGCTATGAGCAAAAGCCCTTCCGCAGAGAGGTCATGCGCACCTACGGCGCAGAGGTCACCCCCTCCCCCTCCATGACCACCGAAGTCGGCAAAAAGATCCTCGCCGAGCATCCCGGCACCACCGGTTCTCTGGGCTGCGCGATCAGTGAGGCGGTCGAGGTCGCGGTCACCAATCCCGGCTACCGCTACGTACTCGGCTCCGTCCTCAATCAGGTGCTCCTGCACCAGTCTGTCATCGGTCTGGAGACCAAGACAGCGCTCGATAAATACGGCATCGAGCCCGATATCATCATCGGCTGCGCGGGCGGCGGCTCCAACCTCGGCGGCCTGATCTCGCCGTTCATGGGCGAAAAGCTCCGCGGCGAGGCCGACTACCGCATCGTCGCGGTCGAACCCGCTTCCTGTCCGAGCTTCACGCGCGGCAAGTTCGCGTACGATTTCTGCGACACCGGAAAGATCTGTCCGCTCTCGAAGATGTACACGCTCGGCTGCGGCTTCATCCCGTCCGCCAACCACGCGGGCGGCCTGCGCTACCACGGCATGAGCTCCATCCTGTCCCAGCTGTACCACGACGGTCTCATGGAAGCCGTCTCCGTGGAGCAGACCTCCGTGTTCGCCGCCGCCGAACAGTTCGCGCGCACCGAAGGCATCCTGCCCGCGCCGGAGAGCAGCCACGCGATCCGCGCCGCCATCGACGAAGCCCTGAAGTGCAAGGAGACCGGCGAGGAAAAGACCATCGTCTTCGGCCTGACCGGCACCGGCTACTTCGACATGGTCGCCTACGAGAA
>CACWXE010000081.1 GCA_902764715.1 uncultured Ruminococcus sp.
AAAAGATCAAACGGATGTCACCTCGACCATAGAAGAAGAGGCATCCTTTCGGATTTCTCTTTTTCTATTTCATCCAGCAAAGGAGAGGTGAAAGGATTTGAAGGCGACCGTGCCTCGATATAAGCGTCAGCGCATTATCCCATATTCATCATTTGCTCTTCGATTTGAGGAATGTAAAACTTCGCCAAGCCGCGACCGTTCGGATGGATACCGCGACCGTTATCGCCGTCATTATCATCAAAAATATAATTTCGATAACAATATCGATAATTACCGTCGAACCCGGATCGATATAAATCGGCTACATAGGATTGATTCCCGCCGTATTCTTCTGTCAATTCACAAGCTCCTTCACCGTATACTTTTTGGTTATATATCGTCCCCCAATTCATTTCATGTGAACGGACAAAAATAATGGGAGCATTTTTCATTTTACTGTTATTCGCCTCGGGATCGGTGCCTGCCATCAGCTTAATCGCTTTGATGAAGCCGGACTCAAAGGAGCTTTCGGTTGCGTAATACGCCGGCAACAATGTTTTTCTGTGGCCGTACCGATTATGGTATTCCGTTCTCTCAGACCATCCCGAATACTCGTCCGCAGGGCAGTAATCATAATCATATACACGACCGGTCTTTTGGACAGAATATCGGACATTCGGTAAACCGGTATCGTTTGTACCTCCGTTGAATATGATCAAATCCGCCCGCTGACCTTCTCTGATAGCCGTTCGCACTTGATTGGCGATATGAGATTTATAAGGAGCGTCAAACGCAAATTGCCATTCTGCCGAAGATCCTCTGCTTGTATTAGGCGACAGCTCTGCTGCCATCGTAGCGCCGGGATAAGAATAATCGATATATTTCATACCGTACTTCGTGCCGATCATATCACAGATCCCTTCATAGCGGGTATAATCATAACGAGCATATCGTTTTTCCGGATAATTGTTGCGCTCATCATCCGGGAGTGTATCCTTATATCCCTTATTGCTGTTGATGGGATCACCGCGTCCGTGTACAATACTGTCACCGAAAGTGACCAGTTGTTGGCCGTGCCACTTTTTATACAGCTTCAAGCATTCGATACAGTGATCCATCTCATCGGCAGTGACCAAACGATTCGGATACAGCTTTCCGTAATAATCAGGCAGGAACCAACCGTAATGTGCGGCTGTATTGATGCTTCGATTCATGGTATCCTTGGCGTAATAATAATCATCATCCCGGGTCAGCATAGATGTATTGTTCGAAGCATTATGGATCGAGCTGATCGGTTTTGTCGGATATTGATACGCGAGCTTGAGACTGTTCGCGATAAACTGTCTGGTGGGCGCAACATCCCTTAACGAAATCAGCCATTCACGCGTTCCGGCGTTATAAAAGCCGTAGTCATAGGCAGCTTCCATCACAGAGGAAGCCCCGTCACCGTTATAACCCGGACACTCCGTAAAATCGGAATCATAAAGATCCATCGACCACATCAGCGCGTAATACCAACCCGCGGCATCGGTGATCATCGGACGATACTCGAGCGTATCGGAATAATCCTTTGGCATATGATACGGCGTAACTCCCGCGTCGCTCAGCTTGTACCTACCGTCGGTCGCGTAAACACGGTAGGCGCGCAGGCGTGTGTCGTCACTAAGCTCAGGCGATGTGGGCGTATGCTCAAATGACGTACCGGTGTAATCCGTCGCGATCGTTCTCCATGTGTTCTCGCCTGCATAACGCATTTCAATATTATACATGGGCGCTGTATTCGTCCATGAAAAACTGTAGGTATAGGTATCATCATCATTATGCTTGCTTGTCACTTTGCCTGCAACGGGCATATCATAGTATTTCACATACCAACCGTCCGAATTAAAACCCGAAAGGAATGATGCTTCATTCTTATCAATACATCGAATCGTATAGGTATAACCCTTACCGGCGTGAACATCGCGTTCCACAAACGAGGTGTTCGATGTGGTCGTCATTCTGTTCCAGCCGTCCGAGGATCTGTAATATATGCGATACAAAACATTGTAGCCCTTACTGTCCCATGAGAATCTGATACCGCCGTCAATTGCCTCGATTTCCGTGAATTCGGGTACAGACACATTGGCGGCTGTCACTGCCGGTACAAAGGAACCCGCGATAACAGATAACAATACGATGGCGATCAGGATAATACAGACAGAGTGTTTCATAACAGACATGCATTTTTTCATTGTGATTCTCCTCTTTGAAATTTGCGTTGAGGTCGATCGATAAATAAGAAGCCATGTCACTGGATGATGCGACCGGTCGACTGTAATTATAGATACAGAATATGGTAAAAAAGTTTTATGATTTCATAAGTTTTTTGTCGAACAGGAAAACAATCATACAGAAAAGGATCGTTGAGCGCGAATCAAGGCGCTCTCTTTTTGTTACAACATTGAAATTTTATCATTTTCAACGAGAATTATAGACGGTATCCGATGTGATACAATGGGTGACGATCTTAATGACAGAGGTATATCATGACGAATTTAGATGAAATCAAAGCACAGTTTTCTTCACTGAACGATATGCAGCAAAAGGCGATCTTCCAGACCGAAGGTCCCGTGCTGATCTTAGCCGGCGCGGGCTCGGGCAAAACGACCGTGCTGGTCAACCGTATCGCGTATATCATCAAAGCGGGGCTTGCGGAGCCGTGGCAGATCCTCGCCATCACCTTCACTAATAAGGCGGCGGGTGAGCTGAAGGAAAGGATCGAAGCCGTCGGCGGTGAGGGTGCCGAGGAAGTGTGGGCGGCGACCTTCCATTCCACCTGTGCGCGTATTCTCAGACGCTGGGGCGACCGACTCGGCTTTACTAGCCACTTCACTATCTATGACACCGATGATTCACGCCGCTTGATGAAAGAGATCATGAAACAGCTGAATATCGACGAGAAGTTCCTTTCTCATAAAACCGTCCTCAACGAGATCTCGAAGTATAAGGATAAGATGAAGGAACCGAAGGACGTCAAAACCGACGCTTCCTACGACAGCCGGTTGAAGTATATCGCGCAGGCGTATGAGCTGTATCAACAGCGCTTGCTGACCTCGGACGCGATGGACTTCGACGATCTGATCTGCAACACCATCAAGCTGTTTGAGCAGAATCAGGATGTGCTCGAATTCTATCAGCGCCGTTTCAAATACATCATGGTGGACGAGTATCAGGACACCAACAAGAGCCAGTATCGTCTGATCAGTCTGCTTTCCCGCGCGAGAAACAACCTGTGCGTCGTCGGTGATGACGACCAGAGTATTTATCGATTCCGCGGCGCGACGATTGAGAACATCCTCAGCTTTGAGAACGAGTTCAAGGGCGCTGTCGTCATTCGTCTGGAGCAGAATTACCGCAGTACAGGCACCATCCTCGACGCGGCGAACCACGTGATCAAGAACAATGTCGAGCGCAAGGGCAAGACCTTATGGACTGAGAATCCGCAGGGTGAGCGCATTACTGTGCATACCGCGCCGAACGAGAGGGAAGAGGCGATGTATATCGCGCGCACCATCCTTGACGGCGCCGCCGCTGGTCGCAGCTTCTCCGATTACGCGATCCTTTACCGCATGAACGCCCAGAGTAACGCGGTCGAGCAGGCGTTGTCCCGTTCGGGAATCCCGCACCGCGTGATCGGCGGTCACCGCTTCTATGACCGCGAAGAGATCAAGGACATGACGTCCTACTTACAGGTCATCAACAATCCGCATGACGACATCCGTCTGCGCCGCATTATCAACAAGCCCAAGCGCGCGATCGGTGAAGCGACTATGACAAAGGTCGCAGAGATCGGCGCCGGGATCGGAGAGAGCGTCTATTCCGTCATCAAGCACGCATCCGATTATCCCACCTTGTCCCGTGCCGCTGTAAAGCTCGAGAACTTTGCCAAGCTCATCGACGGTCTGATCGAAGCGTCGGAATCGGGCGATTATTCTATTGCAGAATTATACAGCCTGATATTGGAGCATACCGACTACAAGAATTATCTGATTGCCGAGAAGGATGACTACGAACAGCGCATCGAGAATATCGACGAGCTGTCCTCCAACATCATCAAGTTCCAGGAGGATTACGGCGACGACGCGACCTTAGGCGCTTTTCTCGAAGAGATCTCTCTGATGACGGATATCGACAACTATGACGCCGAGACCGACAGCGTCGTGATGATGACGCTCCATTCCGCGAAGGGTCTGGAATTTCCTGTCGTTTTCATCCCCGGTATGGAGGACGGCGTATTCCCGTCGATGGCGACCATCATGGAGGCGGGCGAGCTGAACGAAGAACGCCGTCTTGCATACGTCGGCATCACCCGCGCAAAGGAAAAGCTCTATCTGATCAAGACGCGTGAGCGTATGCTGTTCGGCTCCACGACCCACAATCGTGAATCGCGCTTTGTCAGCGAGATACCCGGCGAGCTGGTAGAGAGAACGGGCAACGAAAATGTTTACGCCAACCACAAATTCGAGTATCAACCGCAGCAGAAATTCGATCCCTTCGCAAAGAAAAAGCCTGTCACACAGCCCACTACCAACAAGTACAGCGTGGGAAATACCGTTTTTCATAAGGTGTTCGGTACGGGAATGATACTTACCGCTACGCCGATGGGTAACGATACCATGCTGGAGATCGCCTTTGATAAGGTCGGCACCAAAACGCTGATGGCGAACTTCGCCAAGATGGAGATCATAAAATAAGTTAACATATATGTTGAGATTGCCAATCATCATCACTCGTTGTATTCAATGAAATCGGTTGATTGATACAATCCCTCAGTCGCCAACCGGCGACAGCCTCCTCGCCGGAAGCGGCTCCCCCTCTGTCGCTGCGCGACGTCTCCCCAACGGGGAGCACCTTTACCAAAGGGAGCCCCATATCGATTTATTATTCACACAACAAGAAAACCTCCGTATTATGTAATGATGTAATCCATCAAATACATTTTTTGGAGGTTTTACTTATGCCTGATAATGTAAATGAAACGGCAGCCGCGCGTGCTCAGGGCGAACCGGTCTGCATTGACGCCAGGCGCGTATATGACAGCTGCGGCGACAAAGACTGTCTGTCCGACCTTCCTGTCTATCTCAGCGACGCATCACAGGCGCTGATCGACAACGCGGTCAACGTCCGTATCCGTAACGCGGATGTACTGAACGTGATGTTGGATATCGAGCCGGTACCCTTTAACCGCGGCTTCTATTCCATCGACATCACCTTCTTCTTTTCCGTCACACTGGACGTCTATTCCTCTCCCAACACCGCGCCTCAGCAGGTCGAGGGCTTGTGTATCTCGGACAAAAAGGTGATCCTGTACGGCTCGGAGGGCAATGTCCGCGTATTCTCGTCGGATATGACGGCGGATGACTATGATACACAGAACACGCCTGCCCGCAGTCTGCCGACCGCCAATGTACAGGTGGCAAAGCCGATAGCGTTGGCAGTTAATGTCAAAGGCAAAAAGCCCTGTCACAAGGTGTGCCACAAAATCCCGTCCGCGGTGCTGCAGCAGATCGGCGGCAATATCAGCGAGAGGGGAGAGCGCGTTGTGCTCGCGACCCTCGGCGTATTCTCTATCGTACAGCTCCTGCGCAATGTGCAGATGCTGATCCCGTCCTACGATTTCTGTATTCCCGAAAAGCGCTGTGAAAGCTCGACCGACAGCCCCTGCGAGATGTTCTCGCGCCTCGACTTCCCGACAGATGAATTCTTCCCGCCGAATGTTGTGGAGAATAATCCCGATAACGGCGGCGGTTGCGGCTGCGGCTGCAGCGATTAGCCATCACATAACAGAACCCTCTTGCCAGACAAAGCAAGAGGGTCATTTTATGTTCGCAGGTTCTTTTTGTGTTGGTTATAATCCCAGTCGTTCAACTCTTCGCCCTTGACGATGTACGCTTTGTCCGCTAACAGCGCCAGCGGTTCATCCGAATAGCTGTCTGAATAAAAGCTCTCGATATGACCGTCGGGATAAAGCTCACGGAATCGCTTGACCTTTTCGGCATGATAGCAGTTGAGCCCGTCATATTTGCCGGAGCGGATATCGACCTTGGACGCAATCACCGTGATATGCAGCTTATCTTCCAGCGGCTTGAGCAAAAACTCAGGGGACGCGGAGATGATCACATCATCATCCCGATGGGTCTTTCGATAGAATTCTTTGATCCCGCCGATCTTCTCCCGCCAGAATCGCTTCACATCCTCTTCGCCGTCGATCGCCTTCAAGAACCGATACATCCGTTCCTTGAACTCGGTCTTGGTGCCGATATGAAAGGCATAGTAACGCAGGGTAGAAAACCCGATCAAGGGTATATACAACAGGGTTTTCGGATGATGCCGAAAGCACCAAAAGAAGAAATGGCGCGTGGAATCGCCATGATAGATGGTCTCGTCAAAATCATATACATTCATAATTGTTATCCTTGTAAAAAATCGGTTGAGATTACCACGGCTCCAAGGGAGCCTCGCAATGACTATTGTCATGAAACGGCTCTATTATAGCGCTGTTTTGCGAAAAATACAACCGTATCAACAGGAAAATTCATATATTGTTAATGTATACGACGGCAAAATATGATAAAATATTGAAAATAATATGGGGGAGAAGGACTTGTTCGGTTATATCAAGGTTGATCAGGCTAATCTGCTCGGCAAAGAATTTGAAGCCTATAACGGCATATATTGCACGCTGTGCAGACAGCTCGGCAAGGATTATTCCATCTTCGCGCGGCTGATCCTCAGTTATGACTGTACCTTCTACGCGATGATGGCGCTGGATCTTCAAGAACAGCCGCCCTGTTATCAAGAGGGCAGATGCCGGTTCAACCCCTTCAAGAAGTGCCATTATGCCGACACGCAGAGCCTGGCTTTCTCATTAGCGGCGGCATTATCTGTCATTTCCGCCTATTATAAGCTCAAGGATAATCTGCTGGACTCGCCGTGGTACAAACGGATCTTGTACCGATTGGTACAGCCGTTCTTCGCAAGCTGGCGCAAAAAAGCGTCAAAGAAATATCCGGAGATCGACGAGAGTGTGTCGAAGATGATGGATCGGCAGATCGAGGCGGAGAAGGATCAAAACTGCATCCTCGATCAGGCGGCCGATCCGACCGCGACCATGCTCAGCGAGATGTGCGGACTGTTGACCGAATACATTCCCCTGCGTCAGCCGCTGCAAAAGGATAACACAAAGCGCATCCTGCAGTCGATGGGCTACGCGATCGGGCGCTGGATCTATCTGATCGACGCCAGTGATGACTATGAAAAGGATCAAAAGCATCACAATTTCAATCCTTTTCTCTTGGATGACAAGGATGATCTGCCCGCCTATATGGAGGCAAATCTCAATCACGCGCTGTCCGACGCGCTGTTATCCTACGGACTGCTCGACAAAGGCAGGTATGACAGCATCATCCAAAATGTGCTGTGCGTATCCTGTGTGAATTTACAAAAGAAGATCATCAGCAAATACAATGATGCCAATGAAACGGAGGATTAAATGAAGAATCCTTATGAGGTGCTCGGCGTCCCCGAGACCGCGACTGACGAAGAGATCAAAACCGCATATCGTAATTTAGCGAAGAAATATCATCCCGACAACTACAACGACAGCCCGCTTGCCGACGTAGCGGAGGAGAAGATGAAGGAAGTCAACGAGGCGTACGACCAGATCTGTGATATGCGCCGCAACGGCTCCCAAAGCTCCTCGTATAACGGCTC